>NZ_JBHXTG010000044.1:24876-72571 GCF_042677465.1 Kitasatospora sp. NPDC127111 | reverse complement strand
TTTTTTGGTGGGGGGGGCTGTTTTTTTATTTATCGGGGGGGGGGGGGGGGGGGGGGGGGGGGGGGGGGGGGGGGGGGGGGGGGGCGGGCCCCCCCGCGCCCGGGGGGGGGCGGGAGCGCGGCGCGGGCCGGGACGGTGACAGGGCGGCGGTGAGGGGACGAAGGTGGGCGGTCGCTGCGGCGGGGGCCGAGGGCTGGGTGGCACCTGCGCGTCGCCGCGTCAGGGCCGGGCACCCGCGCACCGGAAGTCGGACCGGCCGACTTCTGGCGCAGGCCCCACCGCCGGGGTGGGTCAGCCCTCCTCGCGCCAGCCTTCGGCTTCGGCGGCGAGGGCGTCGAGGGCGCGGAGGAGTTCAGTGGTCCAGCCGCTCTCCGGGGGCTCCACGACCACCAGCCACTGGGCGTCCTCGGCGTCGTCCTCGCCGGCCAGGGCGTCCCGGACGACCTCCAGGTCGCCGAGGTCGGGATGGGCGGCGCTGAGCTCCTCGGCGGCTTCCTCGGCGGCGTCGCGGTCGGGCAGGACGAGCAGCTGCCGGGCGTGGGGGTCGAAGTCGTCCGGCTGGTCGGTGGTGGGATCTGCGGTCACCGGGCCATTGTCCCGTGCGCGGTGGACGGGCCGGCAGGCGGGCGGGGCTGTCCGTGCCGCGTGGGATGCTGGTAGGCGATGGCCAGGAAGAGTGCACCCGACGACCTGCTCGCCCCGCTGACCCTCGCGGTCGGCCAGGAGGAGCTGCTGCTGGACCGCGCGGTCGCCCAGGTGGTGGCGGCGGCGAAGGCGGCGGACCCCGACACCGATGTGCGGGACCTCGCGCCCGGGAGCCTGCAGCCCGGCAGCCTGGCCGAGTTGACCACGCCCTCGCTGTTCGCCGAGCGCAAGGTGATCGTGATCCGGGCCGCGCAGGACCTCTCCGCCGACTCCGTCAAGGAGGTCAAGGCGTACATCGAGGCCCCGGCCGAAGAAGTGATCATGGTCCTGGTGCACGCGGGAGGCGTGAAGGGCAAGGGGCTGCTGGACGCCGGGCGGAAGGCCGGCGGCCGGGAGGTCGCGTGCGCGAAGCTGGCGAAGGCGTCGGAGCGGCTGGCCTTCGTGAAGGGGGAGTTCCGCACGCTCGGGCGGTCGGCGACGCCGGAGGCGTGCCAGGCGCTGCTGGACGCGCTCGGCAGCGACCTGCGCGAGCTGGCGGCCGCGTGCAGCCAGCTCACCTCGGACGTCGAGGGCACCATCGACGACACCGTGGTGGCCCGCTACTACAGCGGCCGCGCGGAGGCGACCGGCTTCGAGGTGGCGGACCTCGCGGTGACCGGCCGGGCGGCCGAGGCACTGGAGCGGCTGCGCTGGGCACTGGCCGTGGGGCAGCCGCCGACCGGCATCACCTACGCGCTGGCGTCCGGGGTGCGCAGCATCGGCCGGCTGGCGACGGCCGGGCGGAACATGCGCCCGGGTGACCTGGCGCGCGAGCTGGGCATGCCGCCGTGGAAGGTCGAGCGGGTCCGCCAGCAGATGCGCGGCTGGACGGGCGACGGAGTGGCCACCGCCCTGACCGCGATCGCGCAGGCGGACGCGGCCGTCAAGGGGGGTTCCGACGATCCGGCCTTCGCCCTGGAGCGGGCGGTGGTCGCCGTCGCCAGGGCCGCCCGCGCCGGCTCGCGCCCGTACTGACCCGGCCCGTCCGGCGCGCCCAGGAGCGAAGCTGTCCGCCCGGTCCGCCCACGCCGCCCGGCCCGCCCCCGCCGCCCGGCCCGCCCACGCCGCCCGGCGCGCCCGGAGCGGCCCGGGCGGACCGGCCCGCCCCCGAGCAGTACGAGCGGACGCCCGCTACTTCCCGCCGATCGCCTTGAGGATGTCCCGGGTGTCGTCCAGCATGGCCTTCCGGACGGTGTCGCGGTCCAGCGTGTAGTCCTTGCCGATCTGGTAGTTGTCGGTCCAGTAGAGCGAGTACGTCATGCCGCCGTCCCGGACCTCCAGGTAGTAGTTGATGTCGTGGTACGTCTTGTCCGAGCTGGTCGGCTCGTCGCCGTAGGCGTAGTAGGCCTCCTGGCCGAGGTTCGGCACGTCGGAGATCTCGTACTTCTGCTGCTCGAAGTAGTGCCGGGTGGCGGCGTACTCGGGCGCGGAGTCGACGGCCTTGTGCAGCGAGACGCGGATTTCAAGGGTGGCGTAGTCCGGGGAGTCGCTTCCGCTGACGGTGCGCTTCATCAGGGCGTAGCAGCGCATGATGTCCATGGAGTCGCTCCGGCCGGTGTGCTCCAGCGGGTAGTTGTCCACCATCTTGTACTTCTGCCGGAACGCGGAGAGCTTGCCCGTCTCGCAGATCTCGTCGATGGCGTGGTAGCCGTGGAGGCTCTGCGCGGAGGAGCCTCCGTCCACGAGCTTGGGGACGAGGGCGACGGCGCCGGACCAGGCGACGGAGGCCAGGATGGCGCCGACGAACGCCCAGGTGGCGTTGCGGCGGAGGTTACCGCCCCGCCGGCCGGACCCGCCCGGAGCGCCGGGAACCGCCGGCAGCCCGGGCGCGGTGGACGGCAATCCCGGAGAGCCGGGCACCCCCGGAGAGCCGGACATCCCCGGAGAGCCGGGCCCCGAAGAGCCGGGCCCCGAAGAGCCGGGCGCCCCCGGCGAGCTGGGCAGCCCGGGCGGTGGGCCGAAGCCCGGCGCGGCGGCCGGCGGCGGTTGCTGCTGCGGGAATCCGGTGAACCCAGGACCGCCGCCCCGGGACGGCGGCGGTGGCGGAGGTTGCGGTGGCGTCGCCATGGATGGTGCCCCCCTGAAGCCCTTCAACGCCGGGGTGATCCCGGTCTGCCGTGACCGACGATAGCGGTCGGCCCACGGAACGCGACAGGCGCCGCAGCAGCCTCTGGGGAAGAGGTCCGCTACGGCGCCTGCCGTACTGCCCGTGCACCGCACCCGCGTGGCGAACGCAGGCCGCGTGCGGTGCGAGTCTTGGTTCTCGCCTCAGGAGTCCGGGTAGAGGGCCGGTTCGTCCCGAGGGGGGTGGGGCCGGGGGCCCCGGGGGCGTCAGGCCTGGACGGCGTTGACGCGCTTGGTGATGGCCGACTTCTTGTTGGCGGCCTGGTTGGCGTGGATGACGCCCTTGCTCACGGCCTTGTCGAGCGCCTTGGAGGCGGCGCGGGCCAGCACGACGGCCTTCTCGGTCTCGCCGGCGGCAGCGGCCTCACGGGCCTTGCGCAGAGCGGTCTTCAGCGAGGACTTGACGGCCTTGTTGCGCAGGCGCGCCTTCTCGTTGGTCTTGTTGCGCTTGATCTGGGACTTGATGTTCGCCACGAAGGAGCCTCAGTCTTGTGTGTAAACGGTTCTGGGGTCCCCCCGGCCGGAGGCTGGGGAGGGCTGCACCCGCGCGGCCGTCGGACCAGCTGAGAGGGCATGCCGAGGCCAGGTGCAGCGCCCCACGCTACCAGGGGCGCGCCGTTCGGCCCAAACCGGTCGGTCCCGGAGCGCCCTGGCCGGTCAGGCCCGGAGGACCGGCTCGCCGTAGTGCTCGACCTCGGGGAACGGCGCGTAGAAGCGGTGCAGCAGGTCCCGCCACCGCCGGTACTCGGCCGAGCGGCGGAAGCCCTCCGTGTGGTCCTCCAGCGTCTCCCACTCCACCTGGAGCAGGAACCGCGAGCCGCGGCCCTCGTCCAGGCAGCGGCGCAGTTCGAGCGAGTGGAAGCCGGTCTGGACGGCGATGAGCGGCCGGGCCTCGTCGAAGGCGGCGAGGAACTCCTCCTCCTGGCCGGGGAGGACGTCGAGCAGGGCGCTTTCGAGGATCATGCGCCCGAATGCTGCCGCATCCCGCCGCATCCCGCCGCGTGCCACCGCACTCAGCCGCATTCCGCCGCGCCGGCGGAGGGACGGCGGCGGACGGCGGCAGCCGGCGGTGGCGGACGGCGCCGAAGGGGTGGCGCAGGGGTGTCGGGGGAGTGTCGGACGCCCGGCGGACCGGCCCGGGAGAACCGAACGGCGGCGCACGCCGTGGTCGTGGGAAGATGGGAGGAACTATTTCGATCGGACGACTGTCCGGTCCCCGGGAAACCGGTCAGCGATGACCCGGACGCCCCCGGCCCCCGGACCAACGGAGAATCGGACCAAGGTGCCCGCGACCCCCAGCAATGTGCCAGAGCCCAGCCGTACCGACCCGGCGCTGATCCGCAACTTCTGCATCATCGCCCACATCGACCACGGCAAGTCGACGCTCGCAGACCGGATGCTCCAGATCACCGGTGTGGTCGATCCGCGGCAGATGCGCGCCCAGTACCTCGACCGGATGGACATCGAGCGCGAGCGCGGCATCACCATCAAGTCGCAGGCCGTCCGCCTCCCGTGGGCGCCGAAGACCGGGCCGAACGCCGGTACGACGCACATCCTCAACATGATCGACACCCCGGGCCACGTGGACTTCACGTACGAGGTGTCCCGTTCCCTCGCGGCGTGCGAGGGCACGATCCTCGTGGTGGACGCCGCCCAGGGCATCGAGGCGCAGACCCTCGCCAACCTGTACCTGGCGCTGGAGAACGACCTCACGATCATCCCGGTGCTGAACAAGATCGACCTGCCGGCCGCCCAGCCGGAGAAGTACGCCGCGGAGATCGCGCACATCATCGGCTGCGACCCGTCCGACGTGCTCCAGGTCAGCGCCAAGACCGGCCTGGGCGTCGAGGACCTGCTCGACCACATCGTCGACAACATCCCGGCCCCGGTCGGCGTCAAGGACGCCCCGGCCCGCGCGATGATCTTCGACTCGGTGTACGACGCCTACCGCGGCGTGGTCACCTACGTGCGTGTCGTGGACGGCCAGCTCACCAAGCGTGAGCGGATCGCGATGATGTCCACCGGCGCGACCCACGAGCTGCTGGAGATCGGCGTCATCTCGCCCGAGCCGAAGGTCGCCGACGGCCTCGGCGTCGGTGAGGTGGGCTACATCATCACCGGTGTGAAGGACGTCCGGCAGTCCAAGGTCGGTGACACCATCACCTCGCAGAACAAGGGCGCGACCGAGCCGCTCGGCGGCTACAAGGACCCGCGTCCGATGGTGTTCTCCGGCCTCTACCCGCTGGACGGCTCGGACTACCCGCTGCTCCGCGACGCCCTGGACAAGCTGCGGCTGAACGACGCCGCGCTGGTCTACGAGCCGGAGACCTCGGTCGCGCTGGGCTTCGGCTACCGCTGTGGCTTCCTCGGCCTGCTGCACCTGGAGATCATCCGGGAGCGGCTGGAGCGCGAGTTCAACCTCGACCTGATCTCCACCGCCCCGAACGTGATCTACCGCGTGGTGATGGAGGACGGCACCGAGCACACCGTCACCAACCCGAGCGAGTTCCCCGCCGGCAAGATCGCCGAGGTGTTCGAGCCGGTCGTGCGCGGCACCATCCTGGCGCCGAACGAGTTCGTCGGCGCGATCATGGAGCTGTGCCAGTCCCGTCGCGGCAACCTCCAGGGCATGGACTACCTCTCCGAGGACCGGGTGGAGCTGCGCTACACCCTGCCGCTCGCGGAGATCGTCTTCGACTTCTTCGACCAGCTGAAGTCCAAGACCCGCGGCTACGCCTCGCTCGACTACGAGCCCATCGGCGAGCAGAGCGCCAACCTGGTGAAGGTCGACATCCTGTTGCACGGCGACGCGGTGGACGCGTTCTCCGCGATCGTGCACAAGGACAAGGCCTACAACTACGGCGTGATGATGGCCGGCAAGCTGCAGAAGCTGATCCCGCGCCAGCAGTTCGAGGTGCCGATCCAGGCGGCGATCGGCTCCCGGGTGATCGCCCGTGAGACCGTCCGCGCGATCCGCAAGGACGTGCTCGCCAAGTGCTACGGCGGTGACATCTCGCGCAAGCGCAAGCTGCTGGAGAAGCAGAAGGAAGGCAAGAAGCGGATGAAGATGGTCGGCCGCGTGGAGGTCCCGCAGGAGGCCTTCATCGCCGCGCTGTCCACCGATGCCGAGGCGCCGAAGGACAAGAAGTAGCGGGTAGCGGTACGGGAAGCAGCCGTACGCGCGCGAAGGGCCCGGGCACCCGCCCGGGCCCTTCCCCGTCTCCGGGCCCTTCCCCGTCTCCGGGCCCGTCCACCCTCGACTCCACCCTCGACTCCACCCCGGACCGCTTCCCCGCGCCCCGCCCGACCGGGGCTACTTCAGCGCGCTGTAGACCCCGGCGACGATCGCGGCCTTCGCCAGCCGCCCGGCGGTCCCGGTGAGCACGGTGGGCCGCATCGAGTCGTCCCCGCGGACCAGCTGGAGCATCCCGTCCCGCCGCCCGAGGCTCAGGCACTGCGCGAGGTACTTGAACGCGAACGGCTCGTCGGTGCGCCCGGCGAGCAGCTTGCCGAGGTACTGGCCCATCGGCAGGGCGGTGGCGCAGCCCATCCGCAGGGCGCCGGTGCCGGGGACGGTGACCGCGGCGGCGTCGCCGATCACGTGGACGTCCGGGTGGGAGACCGACCGGAGGTGGCCGTCGACCACGGCCCGGCCGCGGGCGTCCACGGTCAGTCCGGCCTCGGCGGCCAGCGGGTGCGGTTCCATCGAGGCGGCCCAGACGGTGACGTCGGCCTCGATCGGGCCGGCGGCGGTGCGCAGCCCGGCGGGGGTGACCTCGGTGACGGCGGCGTTCTCGTGGACGGTGACGCCGAGCCGGTCGAGGGCGCGCCGGACGTGGGTGCGGCCCTTGACCGAGAACCAGCCGCCGACCTGGCCGGCCGCGACGATCCGCACCCGCCACCGCGGGTGGGCCTCGGCGAGTTCGGTGGCGAGCTCGATGCCGGTGGCGCCGCCGCCGACCACGGCGATGGTGCCGGGCCGGTCGGCGTCGCGCAGCCGGCGGTGCAGTTCGGCGGCCCGTTCCACGGGGTAGGCGTGCTCGGCGGCGCCGGGGACGTCGTGCCAGGCGGTGCGGCTGCCGAGGGCGTAGACCAGGGTGTCGTAGCCGAGGGCGGTGCCGTCGTCGAGCAGCACCTTGTGCCCGGCCAGGTCGAGTTCGACGGCCCTGGCCCGGCGGTGCTCGATGCGGCGGCCGCGGGCCAACTGGCTGAGGGCCGGCCAGTCCCGGCCGTGGCCGGCCGCCGCCTCGTGCTGGCGGATGCGGTGGAGGAGCCGCTCCTCGGGCGCGACGAGGGTGACGGGGTGGTGCTTTCCGGCGCCCTTGGCGGCGCTGAGCCCCGCGTAGCCGGCTCCCAGTACGACGATCCGCTTCTCGGTGGTGGTGCTGCTCATCTCGTCCGCCTCCTTCGGTGCGCTCGCGCGCTGTTCGGGAAGGGGACGACGCGGCCGGTCACGGTGTGACGGTGACCCGCGTCACAGCTCCACGGGGGTGATCCGGCCGAGCTTCTCCGGGTTGACCACCACGTAGGCCTCGGTGACCCGCCCGCCGGCGACGGTGAGGGCCAGTACGCCCATGACGGCGCCGGTGGCCTTCTCGTACCAGACCAGTCCCGGCTCGCCGTTGACCAGCGCGTGGCCGAGCCCGTACGCGTCGGTGAACCACTTGGCGACCAGGCCGGCCACCAGCCGGGCGACCTTGTCCGAGCCGAGGATCGGGCGGACGCCGGCGCGGACGACGCCGCCGCCGTCGGAGTGCCAGACCACGTCGGGGTCGAGGACGGTCATCAGGTCCTGGAGGTCGCCGCGGGTGACGGCGGCGGCGAAGGCCTCGACCGCCTGGCGGTGCTCGGCCGGGTCGGCGGCGGCGCGCCGGCTGCCGTCCTTGACCCGGCGGCGGGCCCGGGAGGCGAGCTGGCGGGTGGCGTCGGGGGTGCGGTCGAGCGAGGCGGCGATCTCGTCGAAGCCGACCGCGAAGACGTCGTGCAGGACGAACGCGGCCCGTTCGGCCGGGGTGAGCTGTTCCAGGACGGCGAGCAGGGCGAGCGAGACGGACTCGCCGCGTTCGGCGAGTTCGGCGGGGGAGGCGCCGGCCTCCGCGTAGGAGACGGACGGCTCGGGCAGCCACTCGCCGTAGTAGGCCTCGCGGCGGGCGCGGGCGGAGCCGAGCTGGTCGTAGCAGAGGCGGGTGACGACGGTGGTCAGGAAGGCGCGCGGGTCGGCGACGGCGGTGCGGTCGGCGGACTGCCAGCGCAGCCAGGCGTCCTGCAGCACGTCCTCGGCGTCGGTGAACGAGCCGAGCAGCCGGTAGGCGACGGAGCCCAGGTAGCGGCGGTTCGTCTCGAAGGCGTCCTGGGCGGAGGCGTCCTGGGCGGAGGCGGCCGTGGCCGACGGGGCGTCACTCACGGGCCCCACGGTAGCGTCCGCGGCCGGGAAGGCGAAGGGCCCCGGCCGTGGGGGCCGTCCCCGCCGCGGCCACCGCCGCCGGGGGCGCGCGAACGCGAGGAGCCGGAGTGGGCGGCCCCGCTCCGGCTCCTCGCGTTCCGCTCCCGGCGGTGCCGGTCAGTCGACCTCGGCCACCGCCTCGGCGAACTGCGCCTTGTACAGCCGCGCGTACGCGCCGTCGGCGGCGATCAGCTCGTCGTGCGTGCCCTGCTCGACGATCGAGCCGCTCTCCATGACCAGGATCACGTCGGCGTCCCGGATGGTGGAGAGCCGGTGGGCGATCACGAAGCTGGTGCGGCCGGTGCGCAGCCGGGCCATGGCGCGCTGGATCAGCACCTCGGTGCGGGTGTCGACGGAGCTGGTCGCCTCGTCGAGGACGAGGATGGACGGCTGCGCCAGGAAGGCCCGGGCGATGGTGATGAGCTGCTTCTCGCCGGCGCTGACGCCGGTGCCGTCGTCGTCGATGACGGTGTCGTAGCCGTCCGGCAGGGTGCGGACGAAGCGGTCGACGTGGGCGGCCTTGGCGGCCTCGACGACCTGTTCGCGGGTGGCGCCGTCGGCGCCGTAGGCGATGTTGTCGGCGATGGTGCCGCCGAACAGCCAGGTGTCCTGGAGGACCATGCCGATGCCGGAGCGCAGGTCCTCGCGGGACATGGCGGCGATGTCGACGCCGTCGAGGGTGATCCGGCCGGAGCTGACCTCGTAGAACCGCATCAGCAGGTTGACCATGGTGGTCTTGCCGGCCCCGGTGGGTCCGACGATGGCGACGGTCTGTCCGGGTTCGACCTTGAGCGAGAGGTCCTCGATGAGCGGCTTCTCGGGGTCGTAGCGGAAGGAGACGTCCTGGAAGGCGACCCGGCCGCGGACGGTGTCGGGGCGCTCCGGCATGGCCGGCTCGGGGGTCTGCTCGGGCGCGTCGAGCAGTTCGAAGACGCGCTCGGCGGAGGCGACGCCGGACTGCACCAGGTTGGCCATGCTGGCGACCTGGGTGAGCGGCTGGCTGAACTGCCGCGAGTACTGGATGAAGGCCTGGACGTCGCCGATGGTCAGGGCGCCGCTGGCGACCCGCAGGCCGCCGACGACGGCGACGAGCACGTACTGCAGGTTGCCGATCAGCATCATCGCGGGCTGGATGATCCCGGAGATGAACTGGGCCCGGAAGCTGGACTGGAAGAGGGCCTCGTTGTGCTCGCGGAAGGTCTCGGCGGACTCCTTCTGCCGTCCGAACACCTTCACCAGGGCGTGCCCGGTGTACATCTCCTCGATGTGCGCGTTCAGCTGGCCGGTGGACTTCCACTGCTGGACGAACTGCGGCTGGGCCCGCTTGCCGACCTTGGTCGCCACGACGACCGAGACCGGGACGGAGATCAGCGCGATCAGGGCCAGCAGCGGCGAGATCCAGAACATCATGGCGAGCACGCCGACGACGGTGAGCAGCGAGTTCACGACCTGGCCCATGGTCTGCTGCATGGACTGGCCGATGTTGTCGATGTCGTTGGTGACGCGGCTGAGCACTTCGCCGCGCGGCTGCTTGTCGAAGTAGCTGAGCGGCAGCCGGGCGAGCTTGGCCTCGACGTCCTGGCGCAGCCGGTAGCTGGCGCGCTGGACGGCCTTGGTGGCGAGCCGGCCCTGGACGATGCCGAAGACGGCGGAGGCGACGTAGATCGCGAGCACCCAGAGCAGGACGGTGCCGATGGCCCCGAAGTCCATGCCCTGGCCGGGGGTGAAGTCGATCGAGGAGAGCAGGTCGGCGACGCCGCCGTCGCCCTGGGCGCGCAGGCCCTCGACGACCTGTTCCTTGGAGGTGCCGGCGGGGAAGCGTTCGCCGACCACGCCGGCGAAGATCAGGTCGGTGGCGTCGCCGAGGATCTTGGGGCCGGTCACGGCGCAGCCGATGCTGAGCACGCCGAGTGCCAGGACGCCGCTGAGCAGGGCGCGTTCGGGGCGCAGCAGTTTGAGGACGCGCTTGCCGGAGCCCTTGAAGTCCATGGACTTCTCGGCGCCCTGGCCGCCCATGAAGCGGCCGGGGCCGGCCGGGCCGCGGCGGGCGGCGGCGGCCTGGGAGTCGCTGCGCACCTCGCCGGGGGCGCCCGCGCCGGGGCCGCTCGGGCCGGGGCCGCCCTTGGTGAGGCCGGGGCCCTGCTGCGCCGGGCTCTTCTTCTCCGGGTTGGCCGGGGTGGTCACGCCGCCTCCTGCTCGGTGAGCTGGGAGAGCACGATCTCCCGGTACGTCGGGTTGCCGGCCATCAGTTCGCCGTGGGTGCCGCTGCCGACGACGGCGCCTTCGTCGAGGACGATGATCCGGTCGGCGTCGCGGATGGTGGAGACGCGCTGGGCGACGATGAGCACGGTGGCGTCGGAGGTCTCCCGGGCGAGTGCCCGGCGGAGCTTGGCGTCGGTGGCGTAGTCGAGGGCCGAGAAGGAGTCGTCGAACAGGTAGACGCCGGGCCGGCGGACCAGGGCGCGGGCGATGGCGAGGCGCTGGCGCTGGCCGCCGGAGACGTTGCCGCCGCCCTGGGTGATGGGCGCGTCGAGGCCTTCGGGGAAGCGTTCGACGAACTCCTTGGCCTGGGCGACTTCGAGGGCGTGCCAGAGTTCCTCGTCGGTGGCCTCGGGACGGCCGTAGCGCAGGTTGCTGGCGACGGTGCCGGTGAACAGGTAGGGCTTCTGCGGGACGAGTCCGACGGTCTCGGCGATCGTCTCGGGGGCGAGCTCGCGCACGTCGACGCCGTCGAGCAGGACCTGTCCGGAGGTGGCGTCGAAGAGCCGGGGGACGAGGCCGAGCAGGGTGGACTTGCCGCTGCCGGTGGAGCCGATGACGGCGGTGGTCTCGCCGGGGCGGGCGGTGATGTCGATGCCGCGCAGGACGGAGGCCTCGGCGCCGGGGTAGCGGAAGGCGACGTCGCGCAGTTCCAGGTTGCCCCGGCGGAGCACCTCGGTGACCGGTGCGGCGGGCGGGACGACGCTGGAGCGGGTGTCCAGCACCTCCTGGATACGCTCGGCGCAGACCTCGGCGCGCGGCACCATCATGAACATGAAGGTGGCCATCATGACGCTCATCAGGATCTGCATCAGGTAGGAGAGGAAGGCGGTGAGGGCGCCGATCTCCATGCCGCCGCTGTCGATCCGGTGGGCGCCGAACCAGAGCACGGCGATGCTGGAGACGTTCACGACGAGCATCACGGCCGGGAACATGAACGACATCAGCCGGCCGACCTGGAGCGAGACGTCGGTGAGTTCCTCGTTGGCGCCGGCGAACCGGGTCTGCTCGTGGTCGTCCTTGACGAAGGCGCGGATGACCCGGATGCCGGTGATCTGCTCGCGCAGCACCCGGTTCACGGTGTCGATCTTCGTCTGCATGCTGCGGAACCTCGGGCGCAGCGCGCGGACCAGCAGGACGACCACGACGCCGAGCACCGGGACGACGGCGAGCAGCAGGGCGGACAGCGGCACGTCCTGGTTGAGCGCCATGATGATGCCGCCGACGCACATGATCGGTGCGGCGACCATCAGCGTGAAGGCCATCAGGACCAGCATCTGGACCTGCTGGACGTCGTTGGTGGTGCGGGTGATCAGGGAGGGCGCGCCGAACTGGCCGACCTCGCGGGCGGAGAAGCTCTGCACCCGGTCGAAGACGGCGGCGCGGACGTCGCGGCCGACGGACATCGCGGTGCGGGCGCCGTAGTAGACGGCGCCGATCGAGCAGAGCGCCTGGACCACGGTGACGGCGATCATCACGCCGCCGACGCGCAGGATGTATCCGGTGTCGCCCTTGACCACGCCGTTGTCGATGATGTCGGCGTTGAGGGTCGGCAGGTAGAGCAGGGCGAGGGTGGAGACCAGCTGGAGGAGCACCAGCAGGGTGATCGGTCGGGAGTAGGGGCGCAGGTACGCCCTGAGCAGTCTGATCAGCACTGGCACACTCTTGTCGTCGGCGGTGGGATTCGCATCCCAATTCTCGTTCTTTAGTGGACTCGTACAGGCGATTAGGGGTAGGCCGCCCGGAGGTTTGTCCAGTCCTTTGCCGAATTCGGTGGCGGGGGCGGTTGCGCGGGCCGGTGGGCGCGCCGTACCCGGGGTGCACCGGGTGGACGGTGGCGTGCCACCTGCCTCGCCCTCTTACGGAATGACCGGTTTCCCCCTAGGCTGCTGATTGCCCCCTTGTTACTCGCCGGTACCCGACCGGTTAACACCGGGGCCCGGCGACCGCCCCCACGGGAGCCGCGACAGTCCCTCAGACGGCCACCCGCCCCCGGAGGTCCTCGTTGAGTTCCGCGCAGTCCCTGATCGACTCCGGCCGTGCCGACATCGTCGCCGGGCGTCCCACCTCCGTCGCCCACCTGTTCCAGGAGCGGGTGGCCGCCACCCCGTCCGGTGAGGCGTACCGCTACCCCGTCCCGGTGGACGAGCAGGCGGCGGACAGCGCCCCCGGCGCCGAGCAGTGGCGCTCCCTGACCTGGGCGCAGACCGCCACCCGGGTGTACGCGGTGGCCGCCGGCCTGCTGGCACTGGGCATCCAGCCCGAGGACCGGGTCGCCCTGGCCTCCTCCACCCGGCTGGAGTGGATCATCGCCGACCTCGGCAACATGTGCGCGGGCGCGGCCACCACCGCCGTCTACCCGAGCACCAACGCCGACGAGACCGCGTTCATCCTCTCCGACTCCGGCTCCAAGGCCCTGTTCGCCGAGAACGCCGCCCAGCTCGCCAAGGCCGTCGCCGAGCGGGACCGGCTCCCCGAGCTGCGCACCGTGATCCTCTTCGACGCGCCCGCCGAGGCGCCGGAGACCGGCGGGCTCGAGGTGATCACCCTCGCCGAGCTGGAGCAGCTCGGCACCGAGCACCTGGCCGGGCATCCGGACGCCGTCGAGAAGACCATCGCCGGGCTCGACAAGGAGCAGCTGGCCACCCTGATCTACACCTCGGGCACCACCGGCCGCCCCAAGGGCGTGCGCCTGGTGCACGACTGCTGGGCGTACGAGGGGCGGGCGCAGGAGGCCAGCGGGCTGCTGGCCGCCGACGACGTGCAGTTCATGTGGCTGCCGCTGTCGCACGTCTTCGGCAAGACGCTGATCTCGGGGCAGATCGCCACCGGCCACGTGATGGCCGTGGACGGCCGGGTCGACCGGATCATCCACAACCTGCCGGTGATCCGGCCGACCGTCATGGCCTCGGCGCCGCGCATCTTCGAGAAGGTCTACAACGGCATCGCCGGCCGGGCGCGGGCCGAGGGCGGCGCCAAGTACAAGATCTTCATGTGGGCGGCGCAGACCGCCCGCGAGTACGCCCGGGTCGTCCAGGAGAACCGGGTGGCCACCGGTACCGACAGCGCCCCGCTGGGGCTGCGGCTGCAGCACGCGCTGGCCGACAAGCTGGTGTACGCCAAGATCCGGGCGGCCTTCGGCGGCCGGCTGCGCGGCGCGGTGTCCGGCAGTGCCGCGCTCGCCCCCGAGATCGGCTACTTCTTCGTCGGCGCCGGGGTGCCGATCCTGGAGGGCTACGGGCTGAGCGAGACCAGCGCCGGCTCGTCCGTCAACCGGGCCGAGGACATCCGGGTCGGCACGGTCGGCCGGGCGCTGCCCGGCACCGAGGTCAGGATCGCCGAGGACGGCGAGATCCTGCTGCGCGGCCCCGGCGTCATGCGCGGGTACCACAACCTGCCGGAGAAGACCGCCGAGGTGCTGGAGGCCGACGGCTGGTTCCACACCGAGGACATCGGCGAGCTGTCCCCCGACGGCTTCCTGCGGATCACCGACCGCAAGAAGGACATGTTCAAGACCTCCGGCGGCAAGTACGTCGCGCCCAGCGAGGTCGAGGGCAAGTTCAAGGCGGTCTGCCCGTTCGTCAGCAACATCCTGGTGATCGGCAACGGCCGCAACTACTGCACCGCGCTGATCGCCCTGGACGAGGCGGTGATCATGCCGTGGGCCGCCGAGCACGGCCTGGGCGGCAAGCCGTACGCCGAGGTGGTCGCCGACCCGCAGGTGAACAAGCTGATCGAGGGCTTCGTGCAGCGGCTCAACGGCGACCTGCAGCGCTGGCAGACGATCAAGAAGTTCCACCTGCTGCCGCGCGACCTGGACGTCGAGCACGGCGAGCTCACCCCGAGCCTGAAGATCAAGCGCCCGGTGGTCGAGAAGACGTACGCGGACGCCGTCGCCGAGATGTACGCGGGCACCAACGAGGCCTGATCCGTCCCGCTCCCGTACGGCCCGCCGGCTTCGGCGGGCCGTACGGGACAATGGGGTCATGCCCTCCGCACTCCCCGACGGCGAACCCGTGCCGTCCGACGGTTCCCTGCCCGCTCACGCCCTCGCCGGGCTCGGGTCGCGGCCGTTCGGCTTCTACCTGCACGTGCCGTACTGCGCGAGCCGCTGCGGCTACTGCGACTTCAACACCTACACCGCCACCGAGCTGCGCTCCTCCGGGGCGGTCGCCTCGCAGGAGACCTACGCCGACAACGTGGTCGCCGAGATCCGGCTGGCCCGGCGGGTCCTCGGGGCCGCGGACCTCCCGGTGCGGACCGTCTTCCTCGGCGGCGGCACGCCGACCCTGCTGCCCGCCCGGGACCTGGTGAAGATGCTCGCCGCGATCCGCGACGAGTTCGGGCTGGCCGAGGACGCCGAGGTCACCACGGAGGCCAACCCCGAGTCGGTCGACCCCGCCTACCTCGCCGAGCTGCGGGCCGGCGGCTACAACCGGATCTCCTTCGGCATGCAGTCCGCCCGCCCGCACGTGCTGCGGCTGCTCGACCGGCACCACACCCCCGGCCGCCCCGAGGCCTGCGTGGCCGAGGCCCGCGCGGCCGGCTTCGAGCACGTCAACCTCGACCTGATCTACGGCACCCCCGGCGAGTCCGACGACGACTGGCGGGCCTCCCTGGACGCCGCGATCGGCGCCGGGCCCGACCACGTCTCCGCGTACTCGCTGATCGTCGAGGACGGCACCAGGCTGGCCGCCCGGGTCAAGCGCGGCGAACTCCCGATGATCGACGACGACGTGCACGCCGACCGCTACCTGATCGCCGAGGAGGCGCTCACCGCGGCCGGCTACTCCTGGTACGAGGTCTCCAACTGGGCCACCACCCCGGAGGGCCGCTGCCGCCACAACGAGCTGTACTGGACCGGCGCCGACTGGTGGGGCGCCGGCCCGGGCGCGCACAGCCACGTCGGCGGCGTCCGCTGGTGGAACGCCAAGCACCCCGCCGCCTACGCGCAGGCCCTCGCCGAGGGCCGCACCCCGGCGCTGGGCCGCGAGGTCCTGGCCGAGGAGGACCGCCGGGTCGAGCGCATCCTGCTCGAACTCCGCCTCGCCGAGGGCATCCCGCTCACCCTCCTCACCGACGCGGGCTGCAGGGCTGCCGGGCAGCACCTCGCCGACGGCCTGCTGGCCCCGGAGCCGTACGCCGCCGGCCGCGCCGTCCTCACCCTCCAGGGCCGGCTGCTGGCGGACGCGGTGGTACGTGACCTGGTGGACTGACTCTCGTTGACGTGGTCTCAGCCGGACTACTGGTCGGTGCGCACCGCCAAGTTCGGCGAGCCCGTCCCGCTGGACGTGCTCGGCATCACGCTCGACACCTCGGAGTTCCGGACCTACGCCTGATCCGCCGACGTCACGAAGTCGATCAGTTCCTCGACGCGACCGAGCAGCTCGGGCTCCAGGTCCTTGTAGGAGTCCACCTTCGACAGGATCCGCTTCCAGGCGGCGGGGGTGTCCACCGGCCAGCCGAGGCGCCGGCAGACGCCCTCCTTCCACCCCTCGCCGCGCGGGACGTCCGGCCAGGCGGGGATGCCGACGCTGGCGGGCTTCACGGCCTGCCAGACGTCGATGTAGGGGTGGCCGACGACCAGGACGGCGTCGCCGGTGACCTGGGCGGCGATGCGGTGCTCCTTGGTGCCGGGGAGCAGGTGGTCGACCAGGACGCCGAGGCGGCGGCCGGGGCCGGGGGCGAAGTCGGCGACGATCGCGGGCAGGTCGTCGATGCCCTCCAGGTACTCGACCACCACGCCCTCGATCCGCAGGTCGTCCCCCCAGACCCGCTCGACCAGCTCGGCGTCGTGCCGGCCCTCGACGTAGATCCGGGACTCCCGCGCCACCCGGGCACGGGCGCCGGGGACGGCCACCGAGCCGGACGCGGTCCTGCCGGGCGCCCGCGAGGGCGCCGGACCGGCGGGACGGACCAGGGTGACGGCCTTGCCGTCCAGCAGGAAGCCGCGCGGCACCAGCGGGAAGACCCGGTGCTTGCCGAAACGGTCCTCCAGGGTGACGGTGAACCCCTCGGCGGTCTTCTCGCAGCGCACCACCGCCCCGCAGAAGCCGGTCTCCGCCTCCTCCACCACGAGGTCCCGCTCGGCGGGCACCTCGGGGGCGGGGGTCTGCTTCTTCCACGGCGGGGTCAGGTCGGGTCCGTACTGGCGGCTGCGCATTCCACGGAGTCTACGAGGCGTCAGGCGAGGTGGTGCCCAGGTGAGTGGTGCTCAGGCGAGGTGGTACGAGGTGTCGACGGCCAGGACCTCGGCGAGCCGGCCGCGGACGGCGACCGTGTGGCCGGGTGGCCGTGTGGCCGTATGGCGGAGCGTCACCGACGCGGCTCCGGGCTCAGTCCCCCAGGCCCGGGGCGCCCCAGACCGGGAACCAGCGGGTGAGGTCCTTCTCCAGCCGCAGGTCGTTCCCGAGCATCGCGTTGACCTGCAGCTCCAGCGGACTGTTCCGCTTCTCCCCGCCCCCCGGCACCGGCGCGAACGGGTAGAAGGTGCCGCGCTTGTACAGGTAGACCAGTGCCAGCGGCTGCCCCTCGGCGTTGCGGAAGGCGACCAGCGAGCAGAGCAGCTGCGGCCCGAAGCCGTTCGCCTCCAGCTCGCTGTTGACCGCGTGCAGGTCGTTGACCAGCTCCGGCAGTTCCTCGGGCTGGTGCCGGGCGAGCAGCCAGGAGTAGCCGTACGCGTCCTTGGACGCCTCCACCGGGACGCCGCCGCGCTCGGTGTCGGCGTCCAGCAGCGCCCGTACCTGCCGCTCGACCTCGTCGAACGCCCCGCCCTCGACCGAGGCGAAGCAGACCGAGCCGACGCCGGTGGGCCGGAAGCCGGCCCCCGCCTCCAGGGTCAGCGCGGCGGACGGCACGCCGAACAGCTGGTCGAGATCGGGCTTGACCGGCTTGGTGCGGCCGAAGAGCGTGTCCAGGATTCCCACGGCGGTCCCTTCCGGTCGGGGCGAGGAGGTGGCGGTTCAGCGGCCGAGCCGGGCCGAGATCGCGGCCAGCTGCTCCAGCCGCCGCTCCAGCGACGGGTGGGTGGAGAGCAGCTTGGAGGCGGTCTCCCGGGCGCTCAGCGCCGGGGCGAAGTAGAAGGCGTTGTACGGCTGCGCCTGGCGCAGGTCCTTGGTCGGGATCGCGGCGATCTGGCCGGTCACCTTGGTCAGCGCAGAGGCGAGCGCGCTGGGCCGGCCGGTGAGCTGGGCGGCGGCCCGGTCGGCGGCCAGTTCGCGGTAGCGGGAGAGCAGCCGGGTGAGCAGGAAGCTGATCGCGTACACCACCATCGACACCAGCGGGATGATCAGCGCGATGACGGCCGCGCCGGAGTCGTCGTTGCTCCGCCCGCTGCCCAGGAACCCGCCGTACAGGGCGATCCGCGTCATCGCCCCGGCGAGCACGCCGAGGAACCCGGCGACGGTCATCACCGCGACGTCCCGGTGGGCGACGTGCGAGAGCTCGTGCGCCAGCACGCCCTCCAGCTCCTCCGGCTCCAGTCGCCGGAGCAGGCCGGTGGTCACGCAGACCACGGCGTTCTGCGGGTTGCGGCCGGTGGCGAAGGCGTTCGGCATGTCGTTGTCGGCGACGGCGACCCGGGGCTTGGGCATGTCGGCGAGCGCGCAGAGCCGGTCCACGGTGCCGTGCAGCTGCGGGTACTGCTCGGGGGTGACCCGGTGGGCGCCCATCGCCTTCTCGGTGATCTTGTCGCTGAACCAGAACTGGGCGACGAACAGCCCGCCCGAGATCAGCACGATCAGCGGCCAGGCGCCGCGCAGCAGCGCGATCAGCAGGCCGGTGAATCCGACGTACAGCAGCCCGATCACGAACATCGTCCCGACCATCCGGCCGGTCAGGCCGCGGTCGGGTGCGAAGCGGGTGTGCTGGCCCGAGGTGGACATCGCTGCTCCTCCGTTCGCCGTCCGCTTCCGATGCTGCCACCCGGACGGGCGCGGGGCATCACCCACGCGCCGCGCAGTGCGGGCAGGATCACCCCGGCCGGGCCGTTCCTGCCGTCGGACCCGGGCCTTACACTGGCAGGTACGGTTCTGGCACTCGTGTGTTCAGAGTGCCAAAGCCGGGGCCCGCCCAGTGCGGCCCGCAGCAAGGCGATACGGACACATGTCACATCGGACAACGTGCGAAGACGGAGGTGCGTGCCCCATGGCCGGTGAGGTCCGCCAGCTGGACGACCGCAAACTCGCGGTGCTTCGCGCCATCGTCCAGGACTACGTGGGCACCGAGGAGCCGGTCGGCTCCAAGGCCCTGGTCGAGCGGCACAACCTCGGCGTGTCCCCGGCCACGGTCCGCAACGACATGGCCGCGCTGGAGGAGGACGGCTACATCCACCAGCCGCACACCAGCGCGGGGCGGATCCCCACCGACAAGGGGTACCGCCTGTTCGTCGACCGGTTGGCCGAGGTCAAGCCGATGAGCGCGCCCGAGCGGCGGGCGATCCGGCACTTCCTGGACGGCGCGGTCGACCTGGACGACGTGGTGGCCCGTACGGTGCGGCTGCTCGCGCAGCTGACCCGGCAGGTCGCGGTGGTCCAGTACCCCTCGCTCTCCCGCTCCACCGTGCGCCACATCGAGCTGGTCGCGCTGGCCCCGGCCAAGGTGATGCTGGTCCTGATCACCAACACCGGCCGGGTCGAGCAGCGGCTCGTGGACTGCCCGGGCACGGTCGGCGAGACCGTCCTGGCGGACCTGCGCGCCAAGATCAACACCAGGGCCGCCGGCCGCCGGCTCCCGGAGGTGCCCGGGCTGCTGGAGGAGCTGCCGGCCCAGTTCGAGGCGGCCGACCGGCCGACCGTCACCACCGTCCTGGCGACGCTGTTCGAGGCGCTCGCCGAGCAGAACGAGGAGCGGATCATGCTGGCCGGCACGGCCAACCTGACCCGCTTCGGCCACGACTTCCCGCTCACCATCCAGCCGGTGCTCGAAGCGCTGGAGGAGCAGGTCGTCCTGCTCCGTCTCCTGGGTGAGACCGCGGACGCCGGGATGACGGTCCGGATCGGCCGGGAGAACGCCTACGAGGGGCTGAATTCCACCTCGGTCGTCTCGGTCGGTTACGGTTCGGGCGACGAGAGCGTGGCCAAACTGGGTGTGATCGGTCCGACCCGGATGGACTACCCGGGCACAATGGGGGCGGTGCGAGCGGTGGCACGGTACGTGGGCCAGATCCTGGCCGAGTCGTAGGAACGGCCACCGTCAGGTCCTGACGGTGGTACCAGTCGCAAGCACTTCTACAGGCGGAACAAGCGGAGCATTTGGTGGCCACGGACTACTACGCGGTACTCGGCGTCCGACGGGATGCGGGGCAGGACGAGATCAAGAAGGCGTTCCGGCGCCTGGCGCGCGAACTGCACCCGGACGTCAACCCGGACCCGAAGACGCAGGAGCGGTTCAAGGAGATCAACGCCGCCTACGAGGTGCTCTCCGACCCGCAGAAGCGCCAGGTCTACGACCTCGGCGGCGACCCGCTGTCGCCCAACGGCGGCGGGGGCGCGGGCGGCTTCGGCGCCGGCGCGGCCGGCTTCGGCTTCTCCGACATCATGGACGCCTTCTTCGGCGCCGCCTCCGGCCAGCGCGGCCCGCGCTCGCGGACCCGGCGCGGCCAGGACGCCATGATCCGGCTGGAGATCACCCTGGAGGAGGCCGCCTTCGGCACCACCAAGGAACTCCAGGTCGACACCGCCGTCACCTGCACCACCTGCAGCGGCGAGGGCGCCGCGCCCGGCACCTCCGCGCAGACCTGTGACATGTGCCGCGGCAAGGGCGAGGTCTCCCAGGTCACCCGGTCCTTCCTGGGCCAGGTCATGACCTCCCGCCCCTGCCCGCAGTGCCAGGGCTTCGGCACCGTCGTGCCGACCCCGTGCCCCGAGTGCGCCGGCGACGGCCGGGTCCGCGCCCGCCGCACCCTGACCGTCAAGATCCCGGCCGGTGTCGACAACGGCACCCGGATCCAGCTGGCCGGCGAGGGCGAGGTCGGCCCGGGCGGCGGCCCGGCCGGCGACCTCTACGTGGAGATCGCCGAGACCACCCACAGCGTCTTCCAGCGCCGCGGCGACGACCTGCACTGCACCGTCACCATCCCGATGACGGCCGCCGCGCTCGGCACCCAGGTGCCGCTGCAGACCCTGGACGGGCTGGAGGAGGTCGACATCCGGCCCGGCACCCAGTCCGGCCAGTCGATCCCGCTGCACGGCCGCGGCATCACCCACCTGCGCGGGGGCGGCCGGGGCGACCTGATAGTGCACGTCGAGGTGCAGACGCCCACCAAGCTCGACGCCGAGCAGGAGGAGCTGCTGCGCCGTCTCGCGGTGCTGCGCGGCGAGGAGCGGCCCTCGGGCCAGTTCGCGCCGGGCCAGCAGGGGCTGTTCTCGCGCCTCAAGGACGCCTTCAACGGCCGCTGACGGCCGTACCGGCGCCCGGTGACCCCCGCGGGTCACCGGGCGCCGTCGTTCCACCGCACCCCACCGCCGCACCCCCGGGCGCCGCACCCCGGCCGCCGCACCGCCGGGCGCCGTACCGCTCGGTGGCCTCCGGAATCCCGACCCTCCGCCATCCCGACCTCCGGAACCCCGACCCTCCGGAATCCCGACCTCCAGGACCCGCCATGACCGCGCCCGTGTTCGTCGTCGAGACCGTGCAGCTCGCCACCGCCGCCCCCGGCGCGGTGGTCCGCCTGGACGGCCCGGAGGGGCGGCACGCCGCCGCGGTGAAGCGGCTGGAGGCCGGCGAGGCGGTGACCCTCGCGGACGGTCTGGGCCTCGGCGTGGACGGCACCGTCGCGGCGGTGCACGGCAAGGACGCGATCGACGTCACCGTGGCCGCCGTCCGCCGCGAGCCCGAGCCGGCGCCGAGGATCGTCGTCGTCCAGGCACTGCCCAAGGGCGACCGCGGCGAACTGGCGGTGGAGACCATGACCGAGGTCGGGGTGGACGTGGTGGTCCCCTGGGCCGCCTCCCGCTGCATCACCCAGTGGAAGGGCGAGCGCGGCGCCAAGGCGCTCGCCAAGTGGCGGGCCACCGCCCGCGAGGCGGGCAAGCAGTCCCGCCGGCTGCGCTTCCCCGAGGTCCGCGAGCTGATGACCACCCGGCAGCTGGCCCCCCTCCTGGCCGGGGCGGCGCTCGCCGCGGTGCTGCACGAGGAGGGCGCCGAGCCGCTGGCCGGGGCCGCCCTGCCGGAGACCGGCGACATCGTGCTGGTGGTCGGCCCCGAGGGCGGCGTCTCCCCGGACGAGCTGGCCGCCTTCGCCGAGGCCGGCGCCAAGCCGTTCCGGCTCGGTCCCTCGGTGCTGCGCACCTCCACGGCGGGCGTCGCCGCCGGCGCGCTGCTGCTGGGGCGCACCGGCCGCTGGAGCTGAGACCCGGGGGCCGGACCGCGCCGGACGCCGGCGGGCGTCCCCCGCGCGGGTCGGCTGTTGCGGAAATGCCGGTGCATCGTCCGCGTACCTGCCTAGGCTGACCGTGTGAGCGAAACCCGGAGCACCTCAGCGGGCGCCTACCTGCGCCACCCTCACCTGCACGGTGACCTGGTCACCTTCGTGGCCGAGAACGACGTCTGGCTCGCCCCGCTGGACGGCGGCCGGGCCTGGCGGCTGACGGCCGATCACGTCCCGGTCCGGCGGCCGCGGTTCTCCCCGGACGGCCGGTACGTCGCCTTCACCTCCACCCGGGACGGCGCGCCCGAGGTGCACGTCGCCCCGGTGGACGGCGGCCCGTCCCGCCGGCTGACGTACTGGGGCAGCGACCAGACGCAGCTCCAGGGCTGGACGGCCGACGGCCGGCCGATCGCCACCACCTCCGCCGGGCAGGCCACCCTGCGCCGCACCTGGGCCCACGCCGTGCCGCTGGACGGCGGCGAGCCGGTCCGGCTGCCGTACGGGCCGGTCGGCGGCCTGGCCTTCGAGCCGGGCGGCGACCGGACGCTGCTGGTCTCCGCCTTCGGCACGGAGCCGGCCTGGTGGAAGCGCTACCGCGGCGGCCGGGTGGGCAAGCTCTGGATCGGCGCCGAGGAGTTCGTCCGGATCCACCAGGAGCTGGACGGGCACATCGAGTCCCCGTTGTGGGTGGGCGGGCCCGGCGCGTCCCGGATCGCGTTCCTCTCCGACCACGAGGGCGTCGGCGAGCTGTACTCCAGCCTCCCGGACGGCACCGACCTGCGCCGCCACACCACCTCGCCGGAGGGCTTCTACGCCCGCACCGCCACCACCGACGGCACCCGGGTGATCTGGCACAGCGCCGGTGACCTCTGGCTGCTCGACGGCCTGGGCGGCCCGGACGGCACGGCCGCCGCCGAGCCGCGCCGGCTGGACGTCCCGCTGGCCGGTCCGCGGGCCGGCCGCCGCCCCCGCCCGGTCCACGCCGCCCACTGGCTGGAGACCGCCGCCCCCGACCGCACCGGCCGGGCCGGCGCCGTCGTCGTCCGCGGCACCGTGCACTGGCTGACCCACCGGGAGGGCCCGGCCCGGGTGCTGGACGAGACGCCCGGCGTGCGCGGCCGGCTGGCCCGGGTGGTGCCCGGCGAGGACGGCGCCCAGGGCGTGCTCTGGGTGACCGACGCCGAGGGCGACGACGCGCTGGAGTACGCCCCCGCCGTGCTGGGCACCGAGCGCCGCCGGCTGGCCGCCGGGCAGCTCGGCCGGGTCCGCGGCCTGCTGGTGTCACCGGACGGCAAGCAGGCCGCGGTCGGCTCGCACGACGGCCGGGTGCTGCTGGTCACGCTGGCCGACGGCGCCGTGCACGAGCTGGCCCGCAGCACCGACGGCGAGGTCAGCGGGCTGGCGTTCAGCCCGGACTCGGCCTGGCTGGCCTGGTCGCAGCCGACCCCGGGGCTGGGCGCCTTCTCGCTGCGCCAGATCGTGCTGGCCAACCTGGCCACCCGGACGGTCAGCGAGGTCACCCCGCAGCGGTTCGTCGACACCTCGCCCGCGTTCACGGCGGACGGCAAGCACCTGGCCTTCCTCTCGGTGCGCAACTTCGACCCGGTCTACGACTCGCACGTCTTCGACCTGTCCTTCCCGAACGGCTGCCGCCCGTACCTGGTCACGCTGGCCGCCGACACGCCGTCCCCGTTCGGGCCGCAGCGCGCCGGGCGGCCGGTCGGCGGCGAGGAGGACGAGCCGCGGGGCAAGAAGGCCGACGGCGAGGAGGGCGCCGCCGACGCGCCGCCGGCCACCCGGGTCGACCTGGACGGCATCGCCGACCGGATCATCCCCTTCCCGGTCGAGGGCGGCCGCTTCGGCAGCCTGAAGGCGGCCAAGGACGGCGTGCTCTGGACGAGGGTCCCGCTGATCGGCGAACTCGGCGACGAGGCGGCCTCGCTGGAGGACGAGCGGCCGCGCCCGACCCTGGAGCGGTTCGACTTCCGCAAGCGCCGCGCCGAGCACCTGGTCGACGGCCTGGACGGCTTCGCGGTCAGCGGCGACGGCACCCGGCTGGCCGTCCTGGACGAGGGCGAGCTGCGGATCGTCCCCGCCGACCACAAGGCGTCCGGGGACGACGACGAGATCGCGGTCGACCTGGAGCGGCTGCGGGTCACCGTCGACCCGGCGGCCGAGTGGCGGCAGATGTACGACGAGAACGGCCGCCTGATGCGCGACAACTTCTGGCGCCCCGACCTCGCCGGCGTCGACTGGGACGGCGTGCTCGCCCGCTACCGGCCGCTGGTGGACCGGCTCGGCTCGAAGGACGACCTGGTCGACCTGCTCTGGGAGGTGCACGGCGAGCTGGGCACCTCGCACGCCTACGTGGTGGCGCACGGCGTCCACACCGAGGCGGCCCGCCGGCAGGGCAGGCTCGGCGCCGACCTGGTCAAGGACGGCGAGGTCTGGCGGATCGCCCGGATCCTGCCCGGCGAGTCGTCCGACCCGCGGGCCCGCTCGCCGCTGGCCGCGCCCGGCGTCGCCGTCCGCCCGGGCGACGCCGTCCTCGCCGTCAACGGCCGCCCGGTCGACCCGGTGGCCGGCCCGGCGCCGCTGCTGGCCGGCACCGCCGGGCAACCGGTCGAGCTCACCGTGGCCGGCAAGGACGGCACCGACCAGCGCCACCCGGTGGTCGTGCCGCTCGCCGACGACGAGCCGCTGCGTTACCACGACTGGGTGGCCGGACGGCGGGCCGCCGTCCGGGAGCTGTCCGGCGGCCGCCTCGGCTACCTGCACGTCCCCGACATGCAGGTGGCCGGCTGGGCGCAGATCCACCGCGACCTGCGGTCGGAGATGGCGAAGGAGGGCGTGATCGTCGACATCCGGGAGAACCGCGGCGGCCACACCTCGCAGCTGGTGATCGAGAAGCTGGCCCGCCGGATCGTCGGCTGGGACGTCGCCCGGGACATCGCCAGCCCGGTGCCCTACCCCGGCGACGCCCCGCGCGGGCCGGTGGTGGCGCTGGCCGACGAGTACTCCGGCTCGGACGGCGACATCGTCAACGCCGCGATCCAGGCGCTGGGGCTCGGCCCGGTGGTCGGCACCCGGACGTGGGGCGGCGTGATCGGCATCGACAGCCGGTACACGCTGGTCGACGGCACCCTGGTGACCCAGCCCAAGTACGCCTTCTGGATGGAGGGTTACGGCTGGGGCGTGGAGAACCACGGGGTCGACCCGGACGTCGAGGTGCCGATCGCGCCGCACCAGTACGCGGCCGGGGAGGACCCGCAGCTCGCCGAGGGCGTCCGGATCGCCCTGGCCGCACTCGCCGAGACCCCGGCCAAGGTCGCCCCGCCGATGCCCTGGCAGTAGAGCCGGAGCGGGCCGGAGCGGGAAGTCGGACGGGGCGGCTTCCCGCTCCCCGCGGTGAGTAGGATGCGGGGCTGTTCTTGATCACCGCATTCACGGGGGCACGGCAATGGCGCAGGGATATCCACCGGGTTCGTACGGCCAGCAGCAGTACGCGCAGAACCCGTACGGCCAGAACCCCTACGGCGGACAGCCGTACCCGCCGCAGCAGCCGTACCCGGGCCAGCCGCCGTACCAGCAGGCCCCGCAGCCGTACCCGCCGCAGCAGGCCCCGCAGCACCAGCAGCCGTACCCGCCGCAGCAGCAGTACCAGCAGGCCCCGCCGTACCAGGGGCAGCAGCCCCACCAGGGGCAGCCGTACGGGCACGCGCCGCAGCAGCCGAACGGCGCCCGGGTGCCCCGGCCGGAGGAGGCGAGCGGATTCCGGCGCTACCCCGCGATCCTCGTCGACTGGCTGCTCGCCGTCGTGCTCGGCTTCGTCGCCGCCAAGGCCGCCGGAGGTTCGAAGGTCGACCACGCGGGCGCCTACTTCGGCACCCTCCTCGTGGCCGGCTTCGGCGCCTCCTTCGTCAACCAGGTGGTGCTCGGCCGCCTCCTCGGCTTCAGCGTGGGCAAGGGCCTGATGGCGCTGCGGGTGATCCGCAAGAAGGACGGCAGCCGCCCGAACACCCGGCGGCTCACCAAGCGCTGGGCGCTCGGCTTCGTCATCATCGCGATCTCCCTGATCACCGAGGACTACGAGGACGAGGAGTTCATGGGCGTCCGCGTGGTCCGCTGGAAGCACCTGCGGGAGTACCAGCAGGCGACCGGGCGGCTCGGCTAGCATGCGGCCGTACGCCCCGACCTCCCCCCTTTCCGACCGACCCCGCGAGGAGACCCCGATGGCCGGCGAGCCGCAGCCCGACTGCCTGTTCTGCAAGATCGTGGCCGGCGAGATCCCGGCCACCGTGGTGCGCAAGACCGAGCGCACCCTCGCCTTCCGGGACATCGCCCCGAAGGCCCCGACCCACGTCCTGGTGATCCCGCACGTCCACTACCCGAACGCCGCCGCGCTGGCCGCCGCCGAGCCGGAGATCGCCGGCGAGCTGCTCGCCGAGGCCGGCCGGGTCGCCGAGGACGAGGGGCTGGCCGACTACCGGCTGATCTTCAACACCGGTGCCGGTGCGGGCCAGACCGTCTTCCACGCCCACCTCCACCTGCTCGGCGGCGTTTCGATGACCGAGCGCATGGTCTGACCGGCGTGTCCCAGCGCGAACTCGTCGTCCTCGGCACGGCCAGCCAGGTGCCGACCCGGCACCGCAACCACAACGGCTACCTGCTGCGCTGGGACGGCGAGGGCCTGCTGTTCGACCCCGGCGAGGGCACCCAGCGGCAGATGCTGCACGCCGGGGTCTCCGCCACCCAGATCACCCGGATCGCCGTCACGCACTTCCACGGCGACCACAGCCTGGGACTCGCCGGGGTGGTCCAGCGGATCAACCTGGACAAGGTGCCGCACCCGGTGGACGTCTACTTCCCGGCGTCCGGCGAGGTCTACTTCGAGCGGCTGCGGTACGCCACCGCGTACCACGAGACGGCCGTGCTGCGCCCGCGCCCGATCGACGAGCCCGGCCCGCTGCCCGCCCCCGGCGCCCGGTTCGCGCTGGACGCCGTCCGGCTCTCGCACCCGGTCGAGTCCTTCGGCTACCGGCTCACCGAACCGGACGGACGCCGGCTGGTCCCCGCGCGGCTCGCCGCCCTCGGCATCGCCGGCCCGGACGTCGGCCGGCTGCAGCACCAGGGCGTGATCGAGCGGGACGGCCGGCGGGTCACCCTGGACCAGGTCAGCGAGCCCCGGCCCGGCCAGCGCTTCGCCTTCGTGATGGACACCCGGCTCTGCGAGGGCGTCCACGAGCTCGCCGAGGGCGCCGACCTGCTGGTCATCGAGTCGACCTTCACCGACGCCGACGCCCGGCTCGCCGAGGACCACGGCCACCTCACCGCCGGCCAGGCCGCCAAGGTCGCCGCCGAGGCCGGGGCCCGCACCCTCGTCCTCACCCACTTCTCCCAGCGCTACCCGGACCTCGGCCAGCACCTGGCCGACGCGCGCAAGCACTTCGACGGCCCGATCGTGCTTGCCGAGGACCTCGCCCGGGTATCCGTTCCGCCCAGACGGCACCCGTGAGGCCGGTCGCCCGCCGGCGGAAAACCGCTCGCGCCGCCCCGCGATCTGCCGCAGCATCGTCGGGTGCGGCCCCGCCGCCCGCCGCGGCGATCACGCTCGCGGCGTACCCTGGTGCCCCGGAGAGACCGAGCGGCCCACGAGACACGGATGGGATGAGGCAGGCCCCAGCGCCGACCTATGAGTGACACATCGCAGACCCGCACGAACGGACAGTCGCGGCCCGATCCGGCCGACGACGGCCGTGTCAGCGCCCGGATCGTCATCCCCGAGAAGCACCCGATGGTCACCCTGCTCGGCGCCGCGGACTCGCTGCTCCGGGTGATCGAGCGGGGCTTCCCCGCCGCCGACATCCACGTCCGCGGCAACGAGGTGACCGCCACCGGAGAGCGTGCCGAGGTCGCCCTCGTCCAGCAGCTCTTCAACGAGATGATGCTGGTGCTGCGCACCGGCCAACCCTTGACGGAGGACTCCGTGGAGCGCTCCATCGCCATGCTCCGGAGCGCCGTGGACGACCCGGACAGCCCGGCGCCGTCCCAGGTGTTCACCGCGAACATCCTGTCCAACCGGGGCCGCACCATCCGCCCCAAGACCCTCAACCAGCAGCGCTACGTCGAGGCGATCGACAAGCACACGATCACCTTCGGCCTCGGGCCGGCGGGCACCGGCAAGACCTACCTGGCCATGGCCAAGGCCGTCCAGGCCCTCCAGGCCAAGGAGGTCAACCGGATCATCCTCACCCGCCCGGCCGTCGAGGCGGGGGAGCGGCTGGGCTTCCTGCCCGGCACCCTCTACGAGAAGATCGACCCGTACCTGCGCCCGCTCTACGACGCGCTGCACGACATGATGGACCCGGACTCCATCCCGCGCCTGATGGCGGCCGGCACCATCGAGGTCGCCCCGCTCGCCTACATGCGCGGCCGCACCCTCAACGACGCCTTCATCATCCTCGACGAGGCCCAGAACACCTCGCCCGAGCAGATCAAGATGTTCCTCACCCGCCTCGGGTTCAACTCCCGGGTGGTCGTCACCGGCGACACCAGCCAGATCGACCTCCCGGCCGGCACCCGCAGCGGCCTCAAGGTCGTCCAGGAGATCCTGGCCGACGTGCCCGACATCCACTTCTCCGTCCTCACCAGCACCGACGTGGTCCGCCACAAGCTGGTCGGCCGGATCGTGGACGCGTACGAGCGCTGGGACGCCCGGCAGGAGGCCGGGGAGAGCACCCCGCAGGCCGCCCGCAAGACCGCCCAGCGCCGGCCCGGCAAGACCACCGCGCCGCGCGCACCCCGACAGTCCCATCGCACCGAAAGCTGAGTAACCAGCCCGTCATGTCGATCGACATCGCCAACGAGTCCGGTTGGGACGCCGACGAGGAAGCCATCCTCGACGTCGCCCGCTACGCACTGGACAAGATGCGGATCCACCCGCAGTCCGAACTGTCCGTGATCCTGGTGGACAGTGCGGCGATGGAGGAGCTGCACATCCAGTGGATGGACCTCCCGGGCCCCACCGACGTGATGTCCTTCCCCATGGACGAGCTGCGCCCCGGCAAGGAGGGCGAGGAGCTGCCGCAGGGCCTGCTCGGCGACATCGTGCTCTGCCCCGAGGTCGCCGAGCAGCAGGGCAAGGCGGCGCCGTCCCAGCACTCGATGGACGAGGAGCTGCAGCTGCTCACCGTCCACGGGGTGCTGCACGTGCTCGGCTACGACCACGAGGAGCCGGACGAGGAGGAGGAGATGTTCGGCCTCCAGAAGGCGATCCTCGACGGCTGGCGGGCCGGCCGCGGCCTCGGCGGCATCTCCCCGGCCCCCACCACCCACTGAGCGCGGAGCCCGAACCCCTGTGAGTGGTGAGAGTACGAGCTTCATCCTCGGTGCCGTGCTGCTCGTCGTCCTCGGCTGGCTGGCCGCGTGCGCCGAGGCGGGCATCTCCCGGGTCTCCCGGTTCCGCGCGGAGGAGGCGGTCCGCGCCGGGCGGCGCGGTTCGGCCCGGCTGCTGACCGTGGCCTCCGACCCGATCCGCTACCTCAACCTGGCCACCCTGATCCGGGTGGCCAGCGAGATGGGGGCGGCCGTCCTGGTCACCGTCGTGTGCGTGCGGAACCTGGACACCACCTGGCAGGCCGTGCTGCTGGCGTTCGGCGTGATGGTGCTGGTCTCCTTCGTGGCGGTCGGCGTCTCGCCGCGCACGATCGGGCGCCAGCACCCGCTGACCACCTCGACCGCGGCCTCCTACGTGCTGCTGCCGCTGGCCGCGGTGCTCGGCCCGATCCCGCGGCTGCTGATCCTGCTCGGCAACGCGCTGACCCCCGGCAAGGGGTACAAGGAGGGCCCGTTCGCCTCCGAGGCGGAGCTGCGCGCCCTGGTCGACCTGGCCGAGAAGAACGACGTGATCGAGGACGAGGAGCGCCGGATGGTGCACTCGGTCTTCGAGCTGGGCGACACCATCGTCCGCGAGGTGATGGTGCCGCGCACCGATCTGGTGATGATCGAGCGGCACAAGACCGTCCGGCAGGCGCTCACCCTGGCGCTGCGCTCCGGTTTCTCGCGCATCCCGGTGGTCGGCGACAACGAGGACGACGTGGTCGGCATCGTCTACCTCAAGGACCTCGTGCGCCGCACCCACATCAACCGGGAGTCCGAGTCCGAGGAGGTCGGCACCGTGATGCGGCCGGCCGTCTTCGTCCCGGACTCCAAGGCGGCCGGCGACCTGCTGCGCGAGATGCAGCAGCGCCGCTCGCACGTGGCGATCGTGATCGACGAGTACGGCGGCACCGCCGGGCTGGTCACCATCGAGGACATCCTGGAGGAGATCGTCGGCGAGATCACCGACGAGTACGACCGGGAGATCGCGCCGGTCGAGGACCTCGGCGACGGCTCCTACCGGATCACCGCCCGCCTGCTGGTCGAGGACCTCGGCGAGCTGTTCGGCATCGAGCTGGAGGACGAGGACATCGAGACCGTCGGCGGCCTGCTCGCCAAGCACCTCGGCCGGGTGCCGATCCCGGGCTCGTCCTGCGAGATCCCGGTCCCCGAGGAGGCGGTCACCGACCTCACCGGGATCCGTCTGATCGCGGAGAGCTCCGCCGGCCGCCGCAACCGGGTCGGCTCCATGGTCGCCACCCCGGTCCGCCGCCCCTCCCTGGCCGACGAGGACGGCGGCGAGTAGCGTCCGGGCGGCCGCGGGGCGACGATGAGGGCATGACTCATCTACTGCGCGCGGAGTACGGGCCGCAGGGGACGGCGGGCGGGGCCACGGTCTGGCACGTGGTGCGGGACGGCGATCCCGCCACGGCCCTGTGCGGGCGCACCATGCCGGACGACGCCGAGACCCGGCCGGAGCAGGAGTGGGGGACCGGGCTCCGGTGCTGCCAGCAGTGCGGCTCGTTGTACATGCACGAGGTGCCACACATGCAGGGAGCCCACCCCTACAGCTAGGCGGAGGTCACCATGAAGCTGCAAGACGAACTGCCCGTCGACCACAGGCTCGTCACGGTCTGGCGGATCGGGGCGGGGCTCGGGGGAGTCTTCCTGATCGTGTTCGGCTGCCTCGGGCTTTCCGGCCACCCGGGCTTCCTGTCCACGAGCGGTGACGAGGTCGCCGGGCTATCCACCAACGGGGCGCTCAGCATCCTCTCCATCGTGATGGGCGGGGTGCTGGTGCTCGGCGCCGTGATCGGCGGGAACTTCGCCGCCAACGTGAACATGGCGGTGGGCGTGCTGTTCGTGCTCTCCGGCTTCTACGGGCTGACGGTGCTCGGGCGGCCGGACGCCAACATCCTGAACTTCCGGATGTCCAACGTGCTGTTCGCCTTCGTCTTCGGCCTGGTGATCACCACGTTCGGGATGTACGGGCGGGTCAGCAGCCATCTGCCCCACGACAACCCGTACTGGCGCAAGCGCGTCGAGGGCGAGGAGCCGCTGCCGTCCGGTCCCAAGACCTTCGTGAAGGTGATGCGGCCCGGACCGCCCAACCCGATCGGCCACTGAGCCCCGGCACCGGTGCGCCCGCGCGGCTCTGAGGCACTGAGCCGCCGGGCCGCCGGTCGGGGCCGCGGCCTATGCTCGGCGGCATGAGTGACATCGTCGAGCTCGACCCCGAAGACAAGAAGATCATCACCCTGGCCCGCTCCGCCCGCGCCCGCAACGGCGTCCCGGAGGGGGCCGCGGTGCGTGACGAGACCGGGCGCACCTACGTGGCCGGGACGGTCGCGTTGGAGTCGCTGCGGCTCAGCGCGCTGCAGACGGCGGTGGCGATGGCGGTGGCCAGCGGCGCGAAGTCGCTGGAGGCTGCGGCCGTGGTGAGCGAGGCCGGCGAGCCGGCCGAGGCGGACCTGGCGGCGGTGCGCGACCTCGGTGGGGCCGGGACGCCGGTGCTGCTGGCCGGGCCGGACGGGGTGCTGAAGGTGTCGGTCGAGGCCCGCTGAGGCTCGTTGAGGCCTGCTGAGGCCCGCTGAAGCCCGTTGAGGCCGCCCGGGGGGACGGGCGGCCCGGCGAAAACGCCGGTGCGGGCGGAAGCACCCATCCGCTCAGCCGATAATCTCACCGAGGAGCTTCGGTGAGGGGGCTGGGCACGAGGGGGCTGGGGACATGGGGGCGATGGCGTTCTTCGCCGGGCTGCTGCTGTTCGTGATGGGAATGGGCAAATGGCAGGAGACCGGCTCGCCCTGGTGGCTCTGGGGCTCGCTCGCCTTCCTGCTGCTGGTGGTGGTCACCGCGCTCACCTCACGGGACGGCGGCAAGGGCTGACACCCGGCGGCGGCGGGCCCGGACGGCACCGCTTCGTCCATCAGGGAGAATGGTGCGCATGAGTGCCCCTTCCTCCTCGTACCGCTCCGGCTTCGCGTGCTTCGTCGGCCGGCCCAACGCGGGCAAGTCGACCCTGACCAACGCCCTGGTGGGGACGAAGGTCGCGATCACCTCCGACCGCCCGCAGACCACCCGGCACACCGTCCGCGGCATCGTGCACCGCCCGGACGCCCAGCTCGTCCTGGTCGACACCCCCGGCCTGCACAAGCCCCGCACCCTGCTCGGCGAGCGCCTGAACGACCTGGTCCGCACCACCTGGGCCGAGGTCGACGTGATCGGCTTCTGCCTTCCCGCCGACCAGAAGCTCGGCCCCGGCGACAAGTTCATCGCCAAGGAACTCGCCGAGATCAAGAAGACCCCCAAGGTGGCCATCGTCACCAAGACCGACCTGGTCGACTCCAAGCGGCTGGCCGAGCAGCTGATCGCGATCCAGCAGCTCGGCGTCGAGCTGGGCATCGAGTGGGCCGAGATCATCCCGGTCTCCGCCGTCGGCGACAAGCAGGTGGACCTGGTCGCCGAGCTGATCACCAAGCTGCTCCCGGAGGGCATGCCGCTCTACCCGGACGGCGACCTCACCGACGAGCCCGAGCAGATCATGGTCGCCGAGCTGATCCGCGAGGCGGCGCTGGAGGGCGTCCGGGACGAGCTGCCGCACTCGCTGGCCGTGGTGGTCGAGGAGATGATCCCGCGCGAGGGCCGCCCGGCGGACCGCCCGCTGCTGGACATCCACGCCAACGTCTACATCGAGCGGCAGAGCCAGAAGGCGATCGTGATCGGCGCCAAGGGCTCCCGGCTCAAGCACGTCGGCACCACCGCCCGCAAGCACATCGAGGCGCTGCTCGGCACGCCGGTCTACCTGGACCTGCACGTCAAGGTGGCCAAGGACTGGCAGCGGGACCCGAAGCAGCTGCGCAAGCTGGGCTTCTGACCGGGCCCGCCCGGGCCCTCAGCTCCCCTCGCGCAGCACCAGGGAGACCAACTCCCGCTGCGAGTCGGTGAGTTTGGGGTCGGCGCAGTGCACGGTGCGGCCGTCCACCGTGATCTCGTAGTGGAAGCCGTCCGGCACCCCGTACGAGGGCGCGCGCAGCCCGCCCGCGACGGCCTCTCGGGCGAGTGCGTGCACGTGCGGGGCGTCCGTCCGCTCGGTGGTGTCGAGCTCCGCGCGGCGGACGATGCCCGCGAGGCCGCCGGTCCGGGTCACCTGGATACGCATGGTGTCCATGGTGCTACGCACGGATGGTTGTTTGCCGGGTTTTTTCCGGACCTTGACCTTCGGGGGCCTTAAGTCCGGCTCAACCCCGGCTCAACGGGTTCGGGCGGTTCGGGCGGTGGCGGTACGGGCCGTGCGGCGGTGCCGGTGGTGCGGCCCGGGCGCGGGGGGTTTCAGCCGGCGCTGACGCCCACCCGCGCCCAGGCCGCCGTCACGGTGTCGGCGACCGCCGGTTCCGGGTAGCGGGCCCTGGCGGCCGCGACGGTGGCCCGGGCGAAGGCGGTGAAGTCGGCCGTCGCGGGCAGCCGCCGGCCGGTCAGCGCGTCGTACCAGATCCGCCCGGCCCGCTCCCAGGCCGGGCCGCCGAGGGCGGTGGCCAGCAGGTAGAAGGCGTGGTTGGGGATGCCGGAGTTGATGTGCACGCCGCCGTTGTCCTGGGCGGTGCGCACGTAGTCCCGCAGGTGGGCCGGCTGCGGGTCCTTGCCGAGCCGGGGGTCGTCGTACGCGGTGCCGGGGGCCTTCATCGAGCGCAGCGCCACCCCCTGCACGCCGGGGGCGAGCAGTCCGGCGCCGATCAGCCAGTCCGCGTCGGCGGCGTCCTGGCGGAGCGCGTACTGCTTGACCAGGGAGCCGAAGACGTCGGAGACGGACTCGTTGAGCGCGCCCGACTGGCCGTGGTACTCCAGCCCGGCGGTGAACTGGGTGACGCCGTGGGTGAGTTCGTGGCCGATGACGTCGATGCAGGCGGTGAAGTCCCCGAACACCACGCCGTCGCCGTCCCCGAAGACCATGCGCCGGCCGTCCCAGAAGGCGTTGTCGTAGTGGAGCCCGTAGTGGACGGTGGCGTCCAGCCGCAGGTCCTGGTCGTCGATCGAGCGGCGCCCGTAGGCGTCGGCGAAGAGCGCGTAGGTGGCGCCGAGGCCGTCGTAGGCGTGGTTGACGGACTGGTCGGTGACGGGGTCCTGGCCCTCCCGGCGGACGGTGCGGCCGGGCAGCCGTTCGGCGTGGGCGGCGTCCGCGATCACCCGGTCCAGGGGGGTGGAGCCGGGCCGGTCGGCGACGGCGGTGAGGCGGGCCGTGCGGTGCACGGCGTCCAGGGCGAGGGAGCGGGCGGCGGGCTCGTGACCGTCCTCGGCGAGGCGGTCCAGGACGTACGGCGGGACGATCGCGCAGAGCGGCACGGCGGCAGTCATGTGGCCAAGGGTGAGGCCTCCGTGACCGCTTGTCACTGGCATGGACAGAACCGATTGCCGTCTCAAGGAGTGGAATGCGCGCCCGAGTCGCTTCGGGGGCGCGCGGCCCTGGGTTACGCTGGAGCACATCATGCGCAATGGGCTGCTTCTTCTTAGCTGCCGCGTCGAGGGCCTGTAGTCCACCAAGGGCCGGCTCCCTCGCCGCGGGGACTGTGCTGTGCGCGTAGGAAATCGGGCGACCCGATGAGGGGTCGCGAGCGGCAGCAGGCCGGCCAGTCGGGTGTCCATCCCACCCCGACACGCCCCGCATCCACAGGAAGCCGAGAGTCACCTCCATGACCGAGCAGAGCTCCGCCGCGTCCATCCCCGCCGCCCGCGCGTTCGTCGACCGCCCGACCCCGATCACCGCCGCGACCGTGCGCCAGCAGCCCGCGGGCATGCGCCACGGCCGCTACCTGCCGTTCGGCACCGTCGACCTGGCGGACCGCACCTGGCCGTCGAAGGTCATCACCAAGGCGCCGCGCTGGTTGTCCACCGACCTGCGGGACGGCAACCAGGCGCTGATCGACCCGATGTCCCCGGCCCGCAAGCGGAAGATGTTCGATCTGCTGGTGAAGATGGGCTACAAGGAGATCGAGGTCGGTTTCCCCTCCTCCGGCGCGACCGACCACGCCTTCGTGCGGTCGCTGATCGAGGAGGACGCGATCCCCGAGGACGTCACCATCTCGGTGCTGACGCAGGCCCGCGAGGAGCTGATCGAGAAGACCGTCGAGTCGCTGGTCGGTGCCCCGCGCGCGACCGTCCACCTGTACAACGCGACCGCGCCGCTGTTCCGCCGGGTGGTGTTCCGCAACGACAAGGCGGCCACCAAGGCGATCGCCACCGACGGCACCCGGCTGGTGATGGAGTACGCGGAGAAGCTGCTGGGCGACGACACCGTCTTCGGCTACCAGTACTCGCCGGAGATCTTCGTCGACACCGAGCTGGACTTCGCCCTGGAGGTCTGCGAGGCGGTGATGGACGTCTGGCAGCCGGGCGAGGGCCGCGAGATCATCCTGAACCTGCCGGCCACCATCGAGCGGGCCACCCCGAACGTCCAGGCCGACCAGTTCGAGTGGATGTCGCGCAACCTGTCGCGCCGCGAGTACGTCTGCCTGTCGGTGCACCCGCACAACGACCGCGGCACCGCCGTCGCCTCCGCCGAGCTGGCCTACCTGGCCGGCGCCGACCGCATCGAGGGCTGCCTGTTCGGGCAGGGCGAGCGGACCGGCAACGTCGACCTGGTCACCCTGGGCATGAACCTGTTCTCGCAGGGCGTCGACCCGCAGATCGACTTCTCCGACATCGACGAGGTGCGCCGCACCGCCGAGTACTGCAACCAGATGGAGGTGCACCCGCGCCACCCGTACGCCGGCGACCTGGTGTACACCTCCTTCTCCGGCTCGCACCAGGACGCCATCAAGAAGGGCTTCGACGCCCTGGAGGCGGACGCGAAGGCGGCCGGCGTACCGGTGGACGAGTTCACCTGGGGCGTGCCGTACCTGCCGATCGACCCGAAGGACGTCGGCCGCACCTACGAGGCGGTCATCCGGGTCAACAGCCAGTCCGGCAAGGGCGGTGTCGCGTACGTCCTGAAGAACGACCACAAGCTGGACCTGCCGCGCCGGATGCAGATCGAGTTCTCCCGGATCATCCAGGCCAAGACCGACGCCGAGGGCGGCGAGGTCACCCCGGCCGAGATCTGGCGGGTCTTCGAGGACGAGTACCTGCCGACCACCGGCAACCCGTGGGGCCGGATCGCGCTGAGCGGATCGCGCACCCTGACCACCGAGGACGGCCGGGACGCGCTGATCGCGGGGGCCGTGGTGGACGGCACGCCGGTGACCCTGACCGGTACCGGCAACGGCCCGGTCTCCGCCTTCGCCGACGCGCTGGCCCAGATCGGCGTGGACGTCCGGGTGCTGGACTACGCGGAGCACGCGCTGAGCGAGGGCGGCGACGCCCAGGCGGCCGCGTACGTCGAGTGCGCCGTGGACGGCAAGGTGCTGTGGGGCGTCGGCATCGACAACAACACCGTGCTGGCCTCGCTGAAGGCGATGACCAGTGCCGTCAACCGCGCGCAGCGCGGGTAGTTCGTACGAGTGGCAGTCGGCGGGCCGTCCTGGGGGGGCGGCCCGCCGGCGTTCCGGCAGGTGCGGGCCCGGCACTGTGTCCTGCGCCACATTTTTTCGGTCCGGAAGCCGTTCGAGGTACTGACACGTGCCGGTAACCGTGGCAACATCGACGCACCGGAAAGCCGGGCCGGTGGGACGGCCGCGGTGTCCGGTCGCGTGACCTGCCCATTGTTGTGCAGGCCGCCTGCCGTGTCTGGGGAGTGGCGCCGTGACAGGGTTGTGGGGTGTCCGCCCGCGGTGGCGGACTGACGTTCTCGGCGACTTCTTCTGCCCGGGCTGTGGCGGGGACCGCAACTACCGCCGGCAGCACGGCCGGCGGTGGCTGCGGCTGCTCGGCACGCCGGTGCTGCCGCTCGGCCCGCTCCTCGGCAGTGTGCAGTGCACCACCTGCCACGGCCGGTACGGGGTGGAGAGCCTGGAACAGCCGACCTGCGTCCGCCTCGGCGGAATGCTGCGCGACGCCCAGTACACCGTGGCGCTGGCCCTGCTGGCGGCCGGCGGCACCGCGCACCGGGCGGCCCGCGAGGCGGCCTGCACGGCCGTCCGGGAGGCCGGGTTCGAGGACTGCGGCGAGGCCCAGGTGCTGGCGGCGCTGGCCGCGCTCTCCGGTCTCGGCGGGGAGCTCCACGACGCCCACGACCTCGGTGCGCCGCCCGGCCGGGGGCTCGGGGAGGCCGGCGGCCTGGCCGTGGAGCTGCACGCGGTGCTCGAACCGCTCGCCCCGCACCTCGCCCACCAGGGCCGGGAGCGGCTGCTGCTGCAGGGCGCGGCGATCGCGCTGGCGGACGGGCGCTACCTGCCGCAGGAGCGCGAGGCGCTGGCCGCGGTGGGGCGCTGTCTGGACCTGCCGCAGGCCCGGGTGGGGGAGCTGCTGGAGGCGGCGACCCGCGCCCCGCGCTGACGCCGCACCCCACGTCGCTCCGACGCGCCGCAACCGTCGCCGCGCCGAGGCGCCGCACCCCTCGTCACCCCGCGCTCCACGAACCGTTCCAGACCCCCACACAACGGGCCCGCACCCCCCTCCCGGGCCCGCCGTGACCCGCACCGACCGGGCACACCCCCACGGGCCCCGGTGCGGGCCACACGGCTGCTCCCGGTCGCGCGCTGCGCGACAATGGTGGGATGTCCGTACTGTTCGACGCCGGCCGCGGGGCGGGCGCATGAGTCTGTTCCGGGACGACGGCGTGGTGCTCCGGGCCCAGAAGCTCGGTGAGGCCGACCGGATCATCACCCTGCTCACCCGCCAGCACGGCAAGGTGCGCGCGGTGGCGCGCGGGGTGCGCAAGACCAAGTCCAAGTTCGGGGCCCGGCTGGAGCCGTTCTCGCACGTGGACGTGCAGTTCTTCAGCCGGGGGAGCGAGCTGGTCGGCCGCGGGCTGCCGCTCTGCACCCAGGTGGAGACGATCGCCCCGTACGGCGGCTCGATCGTCACCGACTACGGCCGCTACACGGCCGGGACGGCGATGCTGGAGACGGCGGAACGGTTCGCCGAGAACGAGGGCGAGCCGGCCGTCCAGCAGTACCTGCTGCTGGTGGGCGGCCTGCGCACGCTGGCCGCCGGGCTGCACGAGTCGCACCTGGTACTGGACGCCTTCCTGCTCCGGTCGCTCGCGGTGAACGGGTACGGCGCGAGCTTCACCGACTGCGCCAAGTGCGGTCTGGAGGGCCCGAACCGGTTCTTCTCGCTCCAGGCGGGCGGTGTGCTCTGCGGAGACTGCCGAGTGCCCGGATGTGCCGTACCCTCCCCTGAGACACTGGTACTGCTCGGCGCGCTTCTGTCAGGGGACTGGCAGACGGCCGACACCTGCGAGCCGAGGTACTGGCGGGAGGGCAGCGGCCTGGTCGCGGCCTATCTGCAGTGGCACCTGGAGCGGGGCATCCGCTCGATGAGATACGTGGAGAAGTGAGCACATGGCAGCGCGACGGCTCTTCGGCGGCGGCAAGCAGCGGGCGTACGTCCCCCCGACCCCGCACCCCAGTGGCGCCCAGCCCCCGAAGATCCCCGGCGAGCTGGTCCCCGATCACGTCGCGATCGTGATGGACGGCAACGGCCGCTGGGCCAAGGAGCGCGGGCTGCCGCGCACCGAGGGCCACAAGGTCGGCGAGAGCGTGGTGCTCGACGTCCTGGCGGGCGCGATCGAGCTCGGCGTGAAGAACATCTCGCTGTACGCGTTCTCCACCGAGAACTGGAAGCGCTCGCCCGACGAGGTGAAGTTCCTGATGAACTTCAACCGGGACGTCATCCGCCGCCGCCGCGACGAGATGGACGCGATGGGCGTGCGGATCCGCTGGGCGGGCCGGATGCCGAAGCTGTGGAAGAGCGTCGTCCAGGAGCTCCAGGTCGCCGAGGAGCAGACCAAGGGGAACGACGCCGTGACGCTCTACATGTGCGTCAACTACGGCGGCCGGGCCGAGATCACGGACGCCGCGGCGGCCATCGCGGCCGACGTCGCGAGCGGGAAGCTGGACGCGAAGAAGGTCAACGAGAAGACCATCGCCAAGTACCTGTACCACCCGGACATGCCGGACGTGGACCTCTTCCTGCGCCCGAGCGGCGAGCAGCGGACGTCCAACTTCCTGCTCTGGCAGTCCGCGTACGCCGAGTTCGTGTTCCAGGACGTGCTCTGGCCGGACTTCGACCGCCGGGACCTCTGGCGGGCCTGCGAGCAGTACGCGATGCGCGACCGCCGGTTCGGCGGGGCGATCCCGAACGACGTGTCCGCGGCGGCGGGGCTGCCGGCGCAGCGCTGACCGGAGCGACGTGCGGAAGGGCCCGTGGGACGCGTCCCACGGGCCCTTCCGCACGGTTCGGGTGCGCCTTCCGGACGGGCGCGGCGGCTCAGGCCTTCTTGGCGCACTCCTGGCAGGTGCCGAAGATCTCCAGGGTGTGCGCGATGTCGCTGAACCCGTGCTCGGCGGCGACGGAGTTGGCCCAGCGTTCGACGGCCGGCCCCTCCACCTCGACGGTGGCGCCGCAGCTGCGGCAGACCAGGTGGTGGTGGTGCCCGCTGCTGCACCGGCGGTAGACCGCCTCGCCGTCGGCGGTGCGCAGCACGTCCACCTCGCCCGCGTCGGCGAGCGACTGCAGGGTGCGGTAGACCGTGGTCAGGCCAACCGAGTCACCGCGGTGCTTGAGCATGTCGTGGAGCTCCTGCGCGCTGCGGAAGTCCTCGATCTCGTCCAGGGCCGCCGAGACGGCGGCACGCTGCCGGGTCGAGCGGGCGCGCGGCGACGGGCCTGCGGTGGTCACCGTGGGTCCTCCTGGGGGTGTGGGCGTCTCGCACCTCATTGTGCCAGCCCCGCCCTCCGCTCCGGTGTGGTCGCGTCGGACGGGCCCGGGGAGGGCAGTTGGACGTCGCAGACCTGCGGTCCGGCGTCGGGCGCGGTGCGGTGCCGGCGTCGGGCCAGCGGGGCGGCGAGCGCGCCGAAGACCGCGAAGACGACGATGGCGAGCAGCACGATGGTCGGGCCGGGGGGCAGTTCGGCCTGGTAGGAGCCGGTGACGCCGGCCAGCGAGACGACGACGCCGAGGGCGATCGAGGCGGCCTGGGTGGCGGCGAAGGAGCGGGTGAGCTGCTGGGCGGCGACCACCGGGACCACCATCAGCGCGCTGACCAGCAGCAGGCCGACGACCCGCATGGCGACGGTGACGGTGACCGCGGCCATCACGGCGAGCAGCAGGTTGAGGGTGCGGACCGGCAGGCCGGTGACGCGGGCGAAGTCCTCGTCCTGGCAGATCGCGAAGAGCTGGCGGCGCAGGCCGACGGTGACGGCGATGACCACGGCGCCGAGGGCGGCGATGGTGACCAGGTCGGCCGGGTCCACGGTGAGGATGGAGCCCCAGAGGTAGCTCTCCAGGTTGGTGGCGCTGCCCTGGGGGGACTTGGAGACCAGGAGCTTGCCGCAGGCCATGCCGCCGTAGAAGAGCACGGCCAGCGCGATGTCGCCGCGCTGGTTGCCGCGCGAGCGGACGAGTTCCATGGTGACGGCGCCGAGCACGCAGACCAGGACGGCCATCCAGACCGGGCTGGTCTGGAAGACGAAGCCGAGGCCGACGCCGGTCATGGCGACGTGGCCCATGCCGTCGCCCATCAGGGCCTGCCGCCGCTGCACCAGGTAGATGCCGACGGCGGGCGCGGTGAAGCCGACCAGGACGGCGGCGATCAGGGCGCGCTGCATGAAGTCGTAACTGAGCATCTCGGTCATGCCAGCAGTCCCTGGGGGTGGTGGAGGTCCGCGTGCGGGTGGACGTGGTCGTGGCCGGGCAGGGCGTGCAGGCCGGTGTTGGGGACGGGCGGGCCGTCGTGGGCGACGCAGCCGTCGCGGAGCAGCACCACGCGGTCGATCAGCGGCTCCAGCGGGCCGAGTTCGTGCAGCACCAGCAGGACGGCGGTGCCGCGGGCGACCTCGGCGCGCAGGGTGTCGGCGAGCACCTGCTGGCTGGCGGCGTCCACGCCGGCCATCGGCTCGTCCATGATCAGCAGGTCGGGGGAGCCGACCAGCGCGCGGGCGATCAGCACCCGCTGCTGCTGGCCGCCGGAGAGGTCGGCGACGCCGTCCCCGGCCCGGTCGAGCATCCCGACGGCGGCCAGGGCGCGGTCCACCGCCTCGCGGTCCCTGCGGCGGAACGGCAGCAGGCGGTGCTGCGGCAGCCGTCCGGTGGAGACCACCTCGCGGACGGTGGCCGGGACGCCGGAGGCGGCGGTGGTGCGCTGCGGCACGTAGCCGATCCGGTGCCAGGCGCGGAACCGGGCGAACGGCGTGCCGAACAGCTCCAGACCGCCCCGCTCCAGCGGGACGGCGCCGATCACGGCCTTGACGGTGGTGGACTTGCCGGAGCCGTTGGCGCCGAGCAGGGCGACGACCTCGCCGGGGTTCACGGTGAGGTCGACGCCGCGCAGCACCGGCCGGCCGCCGCGGGAGGCGACGGCGTTGCCGAGACGGACGGCCGGGGGTGTCGGGTGGGTCATGGGGTGCTGTCGTCCCGTCAGCTGGTGGTCGCGGGGGTGGTCGCCGGGCCGGCCGCGGGGGCGCCGGGTGCGGCGGTGGTCGCGCCGAGCGCGGCCTGCAGGTTGGCGAGGTTGCGCCGCATCACGGTCAGGTAGTCGTCCTTGGCGGCGCCGTCGGAGGTGTCGGTCCTGACGCCCTCCAGCGGGTCCAGGACGGCGGTCTTGAGGCCGAGGTCCTTGGCGACGGTCTCGGCGAGCTTGGGGCTCACCAGGGTCTCGAAGAAGACGGTGGTGGCGCCGTTGTCCCTGGCGGCCTTCTGGACCTCGGCGAGGCGGGCCGGGGTGGGCTCGGACTCGGGGTCGACGCCGTTGATGGCGACCTGGGTGAGGCCGTAGTGCTCGGCGAGGTAGCCGAAGGCGGCGTGGCTGGTGACGAAGGTCCGGGACTTGGCGTCCTTCAGGCCGGCCTTGAAGTCCTCGTCCAGGGCGGTCAGTTCGCCGACCAGCTCGTCGGTGTTCCGCTGGTAGTCGGCGGCGTGCGCCGGGTCGGCCTCGGCGAACTCGGCGCCGACGCTCCTGGCGACCGCCGCGTACCGGGTGGGGTCGAGCCAGAGGTGCGGGTCGCCGGCGGGCCCGGCGTGGTCGTGCCCGTCGCCCTCGGCGTGGCCCTCGTCGAGGTGGTGGTCGACCAGCGGACTGGCCGCGGTGGCGTCGATCACGTGCTTGGCGCCGGAGACGGCCTTGTCGACGGTGGGCTGGAGGCCCTTGAGGTAGACGACGGCGTCGGCCTTCTTGACCTTCGCGACCTGCTTGGCGGTGAGCTCCAGGTCGTGCGGTTCGACGCCGGCCGCGGTGAGGTCGGTGACCTTCACGTGCTCGCCGCCGATCTGCGCGGCCAGGAACTCCATCGGGTAGAAGGAGGCGACGACGTCCAGCTTGCCGTCCGCGCCCCGCGCCTCGCTCCCGCAGGCGGTGAGCAGGAGGGCGCCGGAGAGGGCGGTGGCGGCCAGGGCTATGGCGCTGCGGACAGGTCGTCGGATCATCATGACAACCATTCTCAGGTTAGATGGAAATGATTGTCAAATCACTCGGACGGGTGAACGGGGGGTGGCGACCAGTGGGTGCGGACCGGACTTCTCGACGAGTGGGAGGGGGCGGGCGATACCGATTTGAACCACGTACCCATGGGGCCGGTAACCTGAGGTATTCGGGTACGCGCAACCAGCCGTGCCCTGACCGTGCCGTCGTACTGAAGAGAGCACTGTGGCCGCCGACAAGATCGACACGATCGTCAGCCTGAGCAAGCGCCGTGGCTTCGTCTACCCCTGCAGCGAGATCTACGGCGGCACGCGTGCCGCCTGGGACTACGGACCGCTGGGCGTCGAGCTGAAGGAGAACATCAAGCGCCAGTGGTGGCGCGCGATGGTCCAGGCCCGTGAGGACGTCGTCGGACTCGACTCGTCGGTGATCCTGGCCCGCGAGGTCTGGGAGGCCTCCGGCCACGTCGCCACCTTCAACGACCCGCTGACCGAGTGCCTCTCCTGCCACAAGCGCCACCGGGCCGACCACCTGGAGGAGAAGTTCGAGGCCAAGCACGGCTTCCCGCCGCCGAACGGCCTCAAGGACATCAACTGCCCGGACTGCGGCACCAAGGGCTCCTTCACCGAGCCCAAGGACTTCTCCGGCATGCTGAAGACCCACCTCGGCGTCACCGAGGAGGCGAGCGGCCTGGCGTACCTGCGCCCGGAGACCGCCCAGGGCATCTTCACCAACTTCAAGGCCGTCCAGACCACCTCGCGCAAGAAGCCGCCGTTCGGCATCGCCCAGACCGGCAAGAGCTTCCGCAACGAGATCACCCCCGGCAACTTCATCTTCCGCACCCGCGAGTTCGAGCAGATGGAGATGGAGTTCTTCGTCAAGCCGGGCGAGGACGAGCAGTGGCACGAGTACTGGCTCCAGCAGCGCTGGGACTGGTACGTCGACCTCGGCCTGCGCACCGAGAACATGCGCTTCTTCGAGCACCCGAAGGAGAAGCTCTCCCACTACGCCAAGCGCACGGTGGACATCGAGTACCGCTTCAACTTCGGCGGCAGCGAGTTCTCCGAGCTGGAGGGCATCGCCAACCGCACCGACTACGACCTCACGGTGCACAGCGAGGCCTCCGGCCAGGACCTCAAGTACTTCGACCAGGAGTCCGGCGAGCGGTACTTCCCGTACGTCATCGAGCCGGCGGCGGGCCTCAACCGCGCCATGCTGGCCTTCCTGATCGACGCGTACTTCGAGGACGAGGCGCCGAACGCCAAGGGCGTCATGGAGAAGCGCGTCGGCATGCGGCTCGACCCGCGCCTGGCCCCGGTCAAGGTCGCGGTGCTGCCGCTGTCGCGCAACGCCGACCTCTCGCCGAAGGCCCGCGGCCTCGCCGCCGACCTGCGCACCGCGTGGAACGTCGAGTTCGACGACGCCGGCGCGATCGGCAAGCGCTACCGCCGCCAGGACGAGATCGGCACGCCGTTCTGCGTCACCGTCGACTTCGACACCCTGGAGGACAACGCGGTGACCGTCCGCGACCGCGACACCATGTCGCAGGAGCGGGTCTCGCTGGACCAGGTGAAGTCCTACCTGGCGGCGCGGCTGATCGGCTGCTGACGACCGTCTCGCCGGGGAGCCCCCGTTCCGCCTCCGGGCGGGCGGGGGCTCCCCGCGTTCGTGGGCCGGGTGCCGGTCCCTAGGGTTCCTGGCGCCGGCCCCAGCGGGAGCGGGCCGGGGCGGCCGGGGTGGTGGGCAGGCCGGCCGTGCGGAGGGCGGCGAGGGTGGTGCGGTGCCGGCCCTCGTCCTCGGCCAGGGCCGCGAGCAGCGCGCCGTACAACTCCGGGAGGCCGGTCAGCGCGGCGGCCAGCCGGACCACTTCGGCCGCCGGGCGCAGCACCACCAGCTCGCGCAGCAGGACGGCGGGCAGCGGTGCGGGCAGCGTCGTGGCCAGCGCGGCGAGGTCGGCGGTGGCCCGGCCGGCGGCCTGGCGCAGCAGCGTCCGGGCGTCGCCGGAGCGGCCGGCCCGCTCCAACGCGGCGGCGAGGGCGGCCAGTTCGGCGGTGGGGGCGGACCCCCACTCCCAGAGCAGGGTCGCGCTGTCCGCGTGCTGACCGGCGCGCTCCAGCGCCGCCAGCAGCGCCGGCAGCGTGTCGGGCGGGTAGCTCCAGAGGGCGTGGAACAGCTCGGTGGCCTCCTCGCCCAGGCCGGCCGCGCGGAGGGCGGCGAGCGTGCCGGCGACCTGTCCGGGGGCGCCCCGGGCCGCACCGCGGGCCAGTCGGAGGGAGGCGCCGGGCGGGCCGCCGCGGACCAGCAGGCCGGCCAGGTGGGCGGTGTCGGGCGGGAGGAGCAGGGTGGCCGCCTGGCCCAGCAGGGCGGCGGTCTCCGGGTGGGCGCCCTGGCGGTGCAGGCCGGCGATCCGCTCGGCGAGGGCGGTGAGCTCGGCGGGGGAGCGGCGGCGCGGGGCCTTCGGGGCCGGGGGAGGCGGCGGGGGCGGGACCGCCTCGGTCGGGGTGGGGCCGGGTGGGGCCGGCGACTTCGGCTGGGGCCGGGACTGGGGGCGCGACCTGCCGAACCGGGCGCCGGTGACCGGGGGCGGCGGGGGAGCGGGGTGCTGCTCCTGCTCGGCCACGGGGGCGGGGGCCTCCTCGTACGCGCCCCCGAAGCGGGCGCCGGTGGGTCGGCGGGTGCCGGGTTCGCGGGGCGCCGGCTGGCGCAGACGGTCCTCCAACGCCGTGAGCTGCTCGCTCAGTTCGAGGCAGCGCGCGCCGAGCCCTTCGCGCAGCGTCCGCGCCTGCGCCAGCTGGCGCAGCAGCTCCCCGTCCGGCCGCTGCCGCTCCGGCGCGGCCCGCAGGGCCTCGGCCAGCCGTCGTTCACGTTGATTGGCGTACTGCCGGGCTCGTAGTAACTCGTCCAGCTCCTCGCGCAGTTCGAGCGCGTCCTGTTCGCTCTCACCGATGTGCCGACCTGTGGGTTGTTCTGTGTTCCGTATCCGCATGATCGCCGCACCCTGTCCATCTCGACCCTGACTGCGGGTCATCCTGGCGTCGGTATACGGCGGCCGCGTTACGGCTGTGCGTCCAACGGTTTGCGAGTGGAGTCCAGGAGCCGCCGTACCGGATCGCGGGGGCGGGGGCGGGGGCGGGAAGGAGCGCGAGCCCGGCGCGCAGACCGTCCGCGGGCGCCGTCCGGCCCTAGGGCCCGGGCCGCTCGCCCCCCGGGACCTCGCGCCGCGACAGCAGGGGCGAGGGCGAACGCGGCTCCCCTCCCGACGCGACCGCCCCCGTGCCGTCCGGTACGGGGGCGGTCACGCTCACCGTGCCAGTCGGGTACGGGCCTCCATCAGGGCGAACCCGAGCAGGTTCTCCCCGCGCCAGGCGTCCGGCCGCTGCGCGCGCTCGTCGTCCGCCGCCAGCCCGATGCCCCAGACCCGGTCCACCGGACTGGCCTCGACCAGGACGCGCTTCCCGGTGCCGAGGAGGTACTCGCGCAGGGCCTCGTCCTGCCCGAACTTGGCGACGTTGCCCTGGACGACGAGCTCGAACCGCCCGGCGGCCCAGGTGGGTTCGTCGAATCGCCTGACCTGCCGGCCCAGCTTCTTCGCCTCGGCCGGGGTGCGGGCCGCCAGGATCCGCGGCACGATCTCGTCGTCCCCGAACATCCGGGCCTTCCCGGCCATCATCCAGTGCTCGGCGGTGGCGTACCCGACCCCGTCGACGGTGAACGCGGACGGCCACCACTGGCTCAGCGACCCCGGCCCGATCGACCCGTCCTTCTGCGGCCGGTGTCCCCAGAACATCAGCCACTTCGGCTGGGCGCCGGCCGCGACCGCCGCGGTCAGCTCGGCCCGGTTGCGGGTGTCGAGCGGGTCCCCCGTGTACTTCTCACTCATATCGTCATACTGACACAAAGGGGTGGGTGGCGGCCAATGCGTTGATCCCGGCGGCGAAAACGCGAGGGTGCCCCGGCCGGGACGGCCGGGGCACCCTCGATGTGCGCGATCAGTCCTCGGCGGACCGGCGGCGACGGGAGGCGACGACCAGCGCCGCACCCGCGGCGACGGCCGCGGCGGCGCCGCCGGCCTCCCAGCCGAGCTCGTCACCGGCACCGGTGGCGGCGAGCTGGGACGAGGTCGGGCGGGTGGTCGTGGTGACGGCGGCCGGCGCGGGCGCGGGCACCACGGCCGGGGCCGGGTGGGTACCGGTGGTCGCGGCGTTGGAGGCCTGGGTGGCGGTCTGGCCGTTGCCCTGGTTCTGCTGCTGCACCGGCTGGGTCGGCTTGGCCGCGTTGGCCTCGTCCTCGGCCCGGGCCTTGGCCAGGCCCTCGGCGAGGAACTTCATGATGTCCTTGTAGCTGCCGTCGAGCGCGGCCTGGGCGGCCTTCCGCACGGCGGGTCCACCGGTCTCCATGACCTGGGAGACCCTCACCCGGGCGTCGCTGTCCCGCAGGCTCCGGTACTCGCTGTCCAGGAAGCGGTGGAGGTCGGCGGGCGTGCCGTCGAGCGCCTTCTGCGCGGCCGCGCGGACCCGGGGGCCGGTCTGCTGGTCGGCCAGGATCCGCTGCACCTCGGCGCGGTCCTCGTCCTCGGCGCGGGCGATGTACTGGCCCTTGTCGAGGAAGTAGAGGATGTCCGCGTAGGTGCCGTTGAAGGCGGCGTTGCCGGCCTTCTTCACGGCGGGGCCGCCGGCTTCGATGATCTGGGCGGCCTTGACCCGGTTGTCGTCCTGGCGGTTCTTCTCCAGGTCGACTTCGAGGAAGTGCCGCAGGTCGGCGGCGGTGCCCTTGAGGGCCTTCTCGGCCGCCTCGCGGACGCCGCGCCCGGACGCCGGGTCGGCCAGGATCCGCCGCACCTCGGCGCGGTCCTCGTCCTCGGCGCGGGCGATGTACTGGCCCTTGTCGAGGAAGTAGAGGATGTCCGCGTAGGTGCCGTTGAAGGCGGCGT
>NZ_JBHXTG010000044.1:0-24777 GCF_042677465.1 Kitasatospora sp. NPDC127111 | reverse complement strand
GGCGGCGGTGCCCTTGAGGGCCTTCTCGGCCGCCTCGCGGACGCCGCGCCCGGACGCCGGGTCGGCCAGGATCCGCCGCACCTCGGCGCGGTCCTTCTCCTCCTGGGTCGGGTCGTGGTCGCCGGCGGCGTCGGACGCGGTGTCAGGGCCCGACACCCCGACGGGCTGCGGCTGTTCGGCGGCCGAGGCCATCGTGGGGAAGAGAACCGTCGGCGCCAGCACGGCGGCGGCCACGACGGCGGACACCCGGGGCAGCTTCATCAAGCAGACCTGCTTCTCAAACGGAGAATCTGGAAAGAGATCGTAAAACTTGATCAGCATAGATCGTTCGGTCTGATGGTCGGACCTGATTTTCCTGCGGTCATGGGGCCGCCGGGTCGACCGGGCGTCGTCAGCCGACCGAGCGGGGGAGACGGAGCGTCAGGCCCAGGATGGTGAACGAGCCGAGGAGCTGGATGCCGAGGCAGAGTGCGAGCGCGCGGTCCATGCCCAGGGTGGGGGAGAGGGCCAGGTAGAGGGTGCCCAGGGTGGCGACGCCCAGCGCGAGGCTGGACTGCTGGCTCGTCGCCAGGACACCGCTGCCCACGCCCGCCCGGTCGGCCGGGACCTTGGCGAGGACGACGCGGAACAGCGGGGTGCCGATCAGGCCCTGGCCGATGCCGGCGAGCGCGACGCCGGGGGCCATCCGCAGCGGCGAGAAGTGCTGCCAGTCGGCGAGCACGGTGAGCGCCAGGGTGGCCAGGCCCACGGCCTGCACCACGGCGCCGGCGGTCAGCACCCGGCTGCCGAAGCGGCCGATCAGCCGGGGGCCGGAGAGCGAGGCGCCGAAGTAGCCCACCGCCATCGGGACCAGCGCCCAGCCGGCCGCGATCGGGCCGAGGTGCAGACCCTGCTGGAGGGCGACGGCGACCACGAACATGAAGCCGCCGAAGCCGCCGAAGTAGGGGAGGGCGATGCCGAGGCCGCGCCGCATCTCGGGGATCCGCAGCAGGCTCGGCGGCACCAGCGGCGAGCCGCCGCGGCGCTCGGCACGGCGCTCCACCACGGCGAACGCGGCCGTGAACACCGGGAACAGCGCGAGCAGCACCCAGGACCACAGCGGCCAGCCGGCCGCGCGGCCCTCCATCAGCGGGACGAGCAGGGCGAGCAGGGCGGCGGTGAGCAGCAGCGTGCCGGGGACGTCGACCCGGGCGGCCCGCTCGGCGCGGCTCTCCGGCACGTGGCGGACGGCGAGGACGAGCGCGAGCAGGGCGAACGGGACGTTCAGCAGGAAGACGGAGCGCCAGCCGGTGCCGAACACGTCGGCGGCGACCAGCATCCCGCCGAGCACCTGCCCGATCACCACCGAGATGCCGCCCACCGCGCCGTACACGCTGAGCGCGCGGCCGCGCCGGGCGCCGTGCGTGGCGGCGGTGATGGTGCCGAGCACCTGGGGGATGAGCAGCGCGGCCGAGGCGCCCTGGGCGGCCCGGGCGGCGACCAGCGTCCAGGCGCCCGGGGCGAGTCCGCAGGCGAGCGAGGTGAGGGCGAAGGCGGCGGCGCCGACGACGAACAGCCGGCGGCGGCCGAAGATGTCGCCCAGCCGCCCGCCGAGGACCAGCAGGACGGCGAAGGCGATGCCGTACCCGGCGGCGACCAGCTCCAGGACGGCGGGGCCGGCGGCCAGGTCGTGGTCGATGGTGGGCAGGGCGACGTTGACGATGAAGAAGTCGAGCATCGGCAGGAAGGCCCCGAGCAGGACGGTCACCAGCCCGGCGGTGCCGAGGGAGGCCGGGGCGGTACCGGTGGTGGCCGCGGTGGCCGCGGTGGCCGCGGTCGGCCGGGAGGAGGCGGCGGTGGTCGCGGCGGCGGTGGTCTTGGCGACGGCGAGTTGTTGGGTCACGGGTCATACGATGCGCGCGCCGGCAACCTGGTACCAGAGTGTGGTTATCCAGGTATAAGAAGTACCTGGCAACAGGCTGCCGGGTGGCGCATGCTGGGGGCATGAGCCTGTCGACAGCCCCCGCCACCGGGAGCACCGCCCCCGTCGCACCCGCCGAGGCCCGGCGGCACGAGCTGGCCGCCTTCCTGCGCAGCCGCCGTGAGCGGATCGCACCCGAGCAGGTCGGCCTGCCGATGACCGGCCGCCGCCGCACCCCGGGCCTGCGCCGCGAGGAGGTCGCGCAGCTCGCCGCGGTCGGGGTGACCTGGTACACGTGGCTGGAGCAGGGGCGGGACATCCAGGTGTCCGCGCAGGTGCTGGACGCCGTGGCCCGCGCGCTGCTGCTGGACCCGGCCGAACGGGGGCACCTGTTCGTGCTGGCCGGCGCGGAGGACCCGGCGCCGGTGAAGGAGTGCCTGACGGTCACCCCGGCGATCCGGCTGGTGCTGGAGCAGATGTCGCCGATGCCGGCCGCGGTGGTCAACTCCCGGTACGACGTGCTGGCGTACAACCCCTCGTACACCCACATCGTCGGGAACATCGACGAGCTGCCGTTCGAGGACCGCAACCTGATGTGGATGGCGTTCACGCCCTCGCGCTTCCGGGAGGTGCTGGTCGACCACGAGAACGAGCGCGACGGGATGGTGGCCCGGTTCCGTTCGGGGATGGCCGACCACGGCGCGGAGCCGGCCTGGAAGGCGCTGCTCGCCCGGCTCCGCAAGGCCTCACCGGACTTCGAGGCGGCCTGGCAGCGGCACGACGTGATGAACCCCGGCAACGGGCTCAAGCGCTTCCTGGTGCCCGGCATCGGGCTGCTGCACTGCGACTACACGAGCCTCTGGCTGGGGCCGCGGCCCAGCACCCGCCTCATCGCCTACACGCCCCGCGACGAGGAGACCCGCGCGCTGATGGACCTCATGGCGGGCGGCCTCACCTGAAGGGCCCGGCTCAGGCGCGGGCCGCGCGGCGGCCGAGGGCCACGCAGAGGGCGGCCAGCGGCAGTTCGACGCAGCCGGCCATCGTCAGCGCGGCGAGCGCCGCGTGCCCCGGCCCGGCGGTGCCGAGGTCGACCAGCGCGTCCCCGACGAGCAGCACCGCCACCACCAGGGCGGGCCGGATCGCGGCCGGGCTGCGGCGGCGCAGCAGCGCGTCCAGCGAGAGCAGCGCGGCCAGTTCGAGCAGGTCCAGGACGACCCAGGCAGTCTCGTGGCCGACGGCCAGCACGGCCAGCCAGGGCAGCAGCGCCACCGCGGCCAGCGCCGGCACCCGCTCCGCCCAGGCGGGCAGCGAGAGACCGGAAGGCGATGCCGGACGGCGGGAGAGGACGGCGGTGCTCATCGCGCACCCCGGCCCCGGCCGCGCACCTTCACCAGCGGCCGCCGCACACAGCGGCCCGCGTGCTCCACCCGCACCCCGGTGAACCGCCCCGCCGCCCAGGCGAGCCAGAACTCCCCGGCCACCGTGACGAGTTCGGGCGTCGCCAGGGCCCGCCCGGCCGCCCAGCCGCGGGTGAACCGCACCACCGGCGCGCCGTCCACCGGCAGCCGGCCCCAGGCCAGACCCGACCCGTGCGCCGCCCGCCCGGCACCCGCGCAGCGCCGCGCGCCGCCCAGCAGCTCCGCGGCGAGCCGGGCCGCGACCAGCACGTCCACCAACTCGCCGTACTCGTACACCTCCAGCGCCGCCCGCCCCCGGGTCGCCCGGGCGCTGCGCACCGACCACGGCCCGGGCGCCCCCGTCAGGCCCCACGGCCCGGCCGGCAGCGTGCCGTGGCCGTCCGGCGTGCCGTGGCCGTCCAGGGCCCGGGCGTCGTCCGGCGTCAGGCCGGCGGGCCGCCCGTGCGGCGGAGTGGCGGAGTGCGATGGGGTGCTCGTCATGGCCTCAAGACTTCCGTCCGGCACCGCCCCGCGTCGGTAGTGCACCGCACCGAACCGGGGGTGTACCTGGCTACACCCCCGCTCTCCACCCCCCTTCATGGTGCCGGCCGATCTCGGCGATCTACGCTGTCGCCCATGCCCTCCACCCTGCTGCGCCGAGCGCTCGCCAGGAGCGCCGAGCGGCCGCCGTGGTCGGCCGCCGCCTGGCGCGACACCCGCTTCATAGCCGCCGGCATCCCGCTGGCCGCGCCGATCTGGCTGGCCTGCCTCACCCCCAAGGCCTTCCTGCCGGTCATCGCCCTGACCCTGCTCCTCCTGCGGCTGCTGACGGCGGCTCAGCGCGGCCGCCTGCGCACCCTGCGCGGCGTCGAGGTCCCGGTGCTGCTGCAGTCGACGGACACCCCGGCGGGCCTGCTGACCCGGCTGCGCACGGGGGTGAGCTGGCGTCAGGTCGGCTACCACCTGCTGGTCGGCCCGGTGCTGGCGCTCGGCTCGCTCTGCCTGCTGTACGCGTGGGGCGCCGGCCTGGTGATGGCCACCGTCTACGGCTGGGCGGCGCTGATGCCGTCCTCCAGCCCGGTGCGGGACCAGCTGGTGAAGCTGGACCTCCCGGTCACCCTGGGCGGTCTCCTCGTGCTGGCGGTGCTGCCCTGGGCGGTCGCCCGGATGGCCCGGCTGGAGGAGCTGGCGGCCCGTCGGCTGCTGGGCCCGGGCCGGGCGGAGGCGCTGGAGCGCCGGGTCGAGGAGATCACCGAGAGCCGGGCCGGCCTGGTCGACGCCGTGGACGCCGAGCGCCGCCGGATCGAGCGCGACCTGCACGACGGCGCCCAGCAGCGGCTCACCTCGCTGGCGATGAACCTGGGCCTGGCCCGGCGCACGCTCAAGGACGTCCCGCCCGAGGCCATGCAGGTGATCGTGGAGGCGCACGAGGAGGCCCAGGCGGCCATCGACGAGCTGCGCAGCCTGGTCCGCGGCCTGCACCCGGCCGTCCTGGAGGACCGCGGCCTGGACGCGGCGCTGTCCGGGATCGCCGCCCGCGCCCCGCTGCCGGTGCGGCTCGACGTCGACCTCACCGAGAGGATCGCGCCGACCGTCGAGGCGGTCGCCTACTTCACCGTCTCCGAGGCGCTCACCAACGTGGCCAAGCACGCCCGGGCCTCCCGGGTGGACCTCTCGGTGCGGACGGCCGGCGGCCGGCTGCGCCTGGTGGTCAGCGACGACGGCGTGGGCGGCGCGGACGCCTCCCGCGGCACCGGCCTGACCGGCCTGCGCCAGCGGACCGCCTCGGTCGACGGCACCCTGTCCGTTCTCAGCCCCCTCGGGGGCCCCACCACCATCACCGTGGAGTTGCCGTGCGCGCTGTGATCGCCGAGGACTCGGTCCTGCTGAGGGTCGGCCTGGTCAAGGTCCTGGAGGCGGTGGGCTTCGAGGTGGCCGCCGCCGTCGGGGACGCCGAGGCGCTGCTCGCCGCGGTGGCGGAGCACCGGCCGCGGGTGGTGGTGGCGGACGTCCGGATGCCGCCCGGCTTCACCGACGAGGGCGTCCGGGCGGCGCTGATGATCCGCCGGCAGTGGCCGGAGGTGGCGGTGCTGCTGCTCTCCCAGTACGTGGAGGAGCGGTACGCGGCCGACCTGCTGGCCACCAACACCAGCGGGGTGGGCTACCTGCTCAAGCAGCGGGTGGCCAACGTGGACGACTTCGTGGACGCCCTGCAGCGGGTCGCCGAGGGCGGCACCGCGCTGGACCCGGAGGTGGTCGCCCAGCTGCTGGTCCGCCGCCACCGGGACCCGCTGGAGAAGCTGACCCCGCGCGAGCGGGACGTGCTCGGCCTGATGGCGGAGGGCCGCTCCAACGCCGCGATCGCCGCCGCCCTGGTGGTCAGCGACAGCGCGGTGGCCAAGCACATCAACTCGATCTTCACCAAGCTCGACCTGCCGCCGGCCGACGACAGCCACCGCCGGGTGCTGGCGGTGCTGCGGTTCCTGGAGGTCGGGTAGCCGTGGCGGGGGGACGGGGGACGGACCGCGGGCACCGGGCCTGGCGGATCACCGGGACGCTGGCGGTGACGCTGGCCACGGCGTTCGGCGCCGTGCAGACCTGGGGGCTGGTGGTGCAGCAGCAGCGGGTGTACGAGCGCTCGTACCCGGTCGCGGTGACCAGGGTGCACCTGGACACCGGCACCGCGGTGGTGCGGATCAGGCCGGGCCGGGCCGGCGAGGTCCAGGTGACCCAGCGGCTGGACTGGACGGTGCGCCGGCCGCGGGTCGAGACCGTCTTCGAGGGCGACCTGGTCACCGTGCGGATGCGCTGCAACCAGGTGCTGCCGGTCGTGGACGTCGGGTGCGGCGCCCTGATCGAGCTGGAGGTGCCGGCCGCCGTCTCGGTGGACGGCGACGCGACCTCCGGCAGCGTCGAGGTCCGGGACCTGAGCGGGGACGTCCGGCTCTCGGCCTCCTCGGGGGCGCTCCAGGTGTCCGGGCTCTCCGGGCAGCTGTACGCGCGGACCACGTCCGGGACGGTGAAGGCCACCGGCCTCACCTCCGGGCACGTCGAGGTGAGCGCCACCTCCGGAGCGGTCGACCTGGACTTCGCGCGCCCGCCGCACGCGGTGTCGGTCGGAGTGACCTCGGGGGAGGTGACGCTGGCGCTGCCGCACGGCTCGGGCTACGGCTTCGTCGTCGACCACGGTTCGGGCGACGTCCACGTGGACACCCGGCTGTCCGACCCCGCCAGCCCGGACACCGTCCGGGTCACCAGTACCTCGGGCGCGGTGCAGGTGGTCCCCACCGAGGGCTGAACGGGACCGGGGGCGCTGAGCGCGAGGCCGGGCGGGGGCCGGGAGGCGGGGCGGGCGCCGGGAGGCGGGGCGGCGGGAGACGGCCGAGGGGGCGCTGCGCCGGGTGGGGGACAATGAAGAGTCCCGCACCCACGTCCCCGAGGTCAGCCGCGCATGACAGTCACGCCCGCACCCACCGCGACCGCCGCCGAGTTCGCGCCGCTGACCATCGGCCCGATGCAGGTGTGGCCGCCCGTCGTGCTGGCACCGATGGCCGGCATCACCAACGCGCCGTTCCGCACCCTGTGCCGCGAGCAGAGCGGTGGCAAGGGGCTGTACGTCTCCGAGATGATCACCACCCGGGCCCTGGTCGAGCGCAACGCCAAGACCATGCAGCTGATCAAGTTCGACGCGAGCGAGAAGCCGCGCTCGATCCAGCTGTACGGGGTGGACCCGGTCACCGTCGGCAAGGCCGCCCGGATGATCGCCGACGAGGATCTGGCCGACCACATCGACCTCAACTTCGGCTGCCCCGTCCCCAAGGTGACCCGCAAGGGCGGCGGCTCGGCGCTGCCGTACAAGCGGAACCTGCTGCGCGAGATCCTCCGCGAGGCCGTGGCCAACTCCGGTGGCCTCCCGGTGACGATGAAGATGCGCAAGGGCATCGACGACGACCACCTCACCTACCTCGACGCCGGCCGGATCGGCGCCGAGGAGGGCGTGTCCGCGATCGCCCTGCACGGCCGCACCGCCGCCCAGCACTACGGCGGCACCGCGGACTGGTCGGCGATCGCCCGGCTGCGCGAGTCCGTCCCGGCCCACGTCCCGGTGCTCGGCAACGGGGACATCTGGTCGGCGGACGACGCGGTGCGGATGATGCGCGAGACCGGCTGCGACGGCGTGGTGGTCGGCCGCGGCTGCCTGGGCCGGCCGTGGCTGTTCAAGGACCTGGTCGCGGTCTTCGAGGGCGACCGGGACTACGCCCGTCCGGCCTTCGCCGACGTGGCGCGGGCGATGGTGCGCCACGCCCAGCTGCTCGGCGAGTGGCTGGAGGACGAGACGCGCGGAGTGATCGACTTCCGCAAGCACGTCGCCTGGTACACCAAGGGCTTCTCGGTCGGCTCCGAGCTGCGGGTGAGGCTGGCCAACTCCTCCTCGCTGGCCGAGTTGGCCGAAACGCTCGCCCAGGTGGAGCAGTCCCAGCTCTGGCCGGCCGGCGCGGACGGCCCGCGCGGGCGCACCAGCGGCAACAACCGGGTGGTCCTCCCCGAAGGCTGGTTGGACGATCCGTATGACTGCGCCCTGCCCAGCGCGGACGCCGAATCGGACACCTCCGGCGGATGACCTGTCCATAGTGGCGAAATCGACCGTCGATGGCCGACTGCCACCCCGTCCCAGCCCTCTTGGCCAATCTGGCCAAGAGGGCTCCTTTTCGTCCTAGAAATGTCACGCAATGAGCACGTCCACGGACGCAGTGCGACACTCGGCGGAGCCGGACTACGTCCGAGCGGCGGGATGCGCTCGTGACGCTTGCCACATACGGTGGCGACTGACGGTCACTCAGGGGACGAAATGGCCACATCGGCGGTGAATCGCTTCCCGAAGGGGGTTGGCGCAGGATCGCCCGGTCCGGGTGCAGGAAATCAAGCCGGGGCAACACGGTGGTCCGTCGGCCACTACCCTCCGTCCCGTTCGTGTGATCTTCTGGTTTCGGCGCGTTCAAGACTTGAACGCAAGCTAGCGTCATCCGGACGATTTCACCAACAGAGGTGAACGCCTTTATGTGCATTCGATCTGCCGGGTTACCGCTGGGTACTGGCCTCGTACGGCCTATCGGGGACGCAAAAGTGCCTTCGAAATGGGTATGTTCTCCGGCGTCAGGGCAACCGCGTACGAGGAGACCGACCCGTGCCGTCCCAGCAGAAGTTTGTTTACTCCTTCACCGAAGGAAACAAGGACCTCAAGGATCTTCTTGGCGGCAAGGGCGCGAACCTGGCCGAGATGACCAACCTGGGTCTCCCCGTGCCTCCGGGGTTCACCATCACCACCGAGGCCTGCAAGGTCTTCCTGGAGACCGGCAGCGAGCCGGCCTCGCTCCACCAGGAGATCAGCGCCCACCTGGAGGCGCTCGAGCAGGAGATGGGCAAGAAGCTCGGCCAGGCCGACAACCCGCTCCTCGTCTCGGTGCGTTCCGGGGCCAAGTTCTCCATGCCCGGCATGATGGACACCGTCCTGAACATCGGCCTCTCCGACGCCTCGGTGACGGGCCTGGCCGCGCAGTCCGGCAACGAGCGGTTCGCCTGGGACTCCTACCGCCGCCTGGTCCAGATGTTCGGCAAGACCGTGCTGGGCGTCGACGGCGAGCTGTTCGAGGAGGCCCTGGACGAGGCCAAGCACGCCAAGGGCACCACCAACGACCTGGACCTGGACGCTTCCGACCTCCGGGAACTGGTCGAGGTGTTCAAGGCGATCGTCGAGCGCGAGACCGGCCGGGCCTTCCCGCAGGACCCGCGCGAGCAGATGGACCTCGCCGTCCACGCCGTCTTCCACTCCTGGAACGGCGACCGGGCACGGCTGTACCGCCGCCAGGAGCGCATCCCGAACGACCTGGGCACGGCGGTCAACGTCTGCACCATGGTCTTCGGCAACCTCGGCGAGGACTCCGGCACCGGTGTCGCCTTCACCCGCGACCCCTCCACGGGCGCCGTCGGCGTCTACGGCGACTACCTGTCGAACGCCCAGGGCGAGGACGTCGTCGCCGGCATCCGCAACACCCTGCCGCTCTCCGACCTGGAGCAGCTCGACAAGAAGTCGTACGACGAGCTGATGGCGATCATGCAGAAGCTCGAGAACCACTACCGCGACCTCTGCGACATCGAGTTCACCATCGAGCGCGGCAAGCTCTGGATGCTGCAGACCCGCGTGGGCAAGCGCACCGCCGCCGCGGCCTTCCGGATCGCCGTCCAGCTGGTCGACCAGGGCCTGATCGACCTGGACGAGGCCCTGATGCGGGTCACCGGCGGCCAGCTCTCGCAGCTGATGTTCCCGCGCTTCGCGCCGGACGCCTCCTCCAAGCAGATCGCCTGGGGCCTCGCCGCCTCGCCGGGCGCCGCGATCGGCAAGATCGTCTTCGACTCCTACACCGCGGTGAAGTGGTCCCGCTCCGGCGAGAAGGTCATCCTGGTCCGCCGCGAGACCAACCCGGACGACCTGGACGGCATGATCGCCGCCGAGGGCATCCTCACCTCGCGCGGCGGCAAGACCTCGCACGCCGCCGTGGTCGCCCGCGGCATGGGCAAGACCTGTGTCTGCGGCGCCGAGGAGCTCGAGGTCGACACCAAGCGCCGCCGGATGACCACCGCCGACGGCCTGGTGCTGGAGGAGGGCGACGTCGTCTCCATCGACGGCGCCACCGGCAAGGTCTACCTCGGCGAGGTGCCCGTCCTGCCGTCCCCCGTGGTCGAGTACTTCGAGGGCACCCTGCACGCCGGCGCCGACGTCCAGGGCGGCCTGGTCCAGGCCGTGCACCGGCTGATGTCGCACGCCGACGGCCGCCGCCGGCTCGCCGTGCGCGCCAACGCGGACAACTCCGAGGACGGCGGGCGCGCCCGCCGCTACGGCGCCCAGGGCATCGGCCTGTGCCGCACCGAGCACATGTTCCTCGGTGAGGAGCGCCGCAAGGAGGTCGAGCACCTGATCCTCGCGGACAACGACAAGGACCGCGAGCTCGCGCTCTCCACCCTGCTGCCGCTGCAGAAGGGCGACTTCCTGGAGCTCTTCCAGGCGATGGACGGGCTGCCGGTCACCGTGCGCCTGCTCGACCCGCCGCTGCACGAGTTCCTGCCGGACATCACCGAGCTGTCGGTGCGCGTCGCCCTCGCCGAGGCCCGCAAGGACCCGAACGAGAACGACCTGCGCCTGCTCCAGGCGGTGCACAAGCTGCACGAGCAGAACCCGATGCTGGGCCTGCGCGGTGTCCGCCTCGGCCTGGTCATCCCCGGCCTGTTCGGCATGCAGGTCCGCGCCATCGCCGAGGCCGCCGCCGAGCGCAAGCTGGCCGGCGGGGACCCGCGCCCCGAGGTGATGATCCCGCTGGTCGGCACCGTCCAGGAGCTGGAGCTGGTCCGCGACGAGTGCGAGCGGGTGCTCGCCGAGGTCGCCCAGTCCACCGGCGTCCAGCTGGACATCAAGCTCGGCACCATGATCGAGCTGCCGCGCGCCGCCGTGACGGCCGGCCAGATCGCCGAGGCCGCCGAGTTCTTCTCCTTCGGCACCAACGACCTCACCCAGACCGTCTGGGGCTTCTCCCGGGACGACGTGGAGGCCTCGTTCTTCACGGCCTACCTGGAGAAGGGCATCTTCGGGGTCTCCCCGTTCGAGACCATCGACCGCGACGGCGTCGGCTCGCTGGTCAAGCACGCCGTCGAGGCCGGCCGGGCCACCCGCCCCGACCTCAAGCTCGGCGTCTGCGGCGAGCACGGCGGCGACCCGGAGTCGGTGCACTTCTTCCACGAGGTGGGGCTGGACTACGTCTCCTGCTCCCCCTTCCGGATCCCGGTGGCGCGCCTGGAGGCCGGCCGCGCCGCCATCGAGTCTGCGGGCAGCGACTCGCGCTGAGCGGGTAGGCGCCCTCCTCACCAGGCATCGGTGAGGAGGGCCCGCCCGACCACGGCGCGGTCCCATCGCTGACCGCACTCCCTCCCGCTCGGGAGGGCGTACACCGGAGCTCGGCGCAGGAGAACCGGCGTACGTAACTCGGCCGGGGTGGGAACGGACAACGGCGTCCGTTCCCGCCCCGGCCGCGTGTGTTTCCCGCGGGCCCGGTACGGCCGGGCCCGCGGGTACGGCCGCGCACCCCGCGGATGGCCGACCGCGTGTGGCCGACCGGGTGTGGCCGGCCGGGTGCGGTCCGGAGGGCTGCCAAGCTGGACGGCATGACCAGCAAGAACCGCGTGCTCGTCCTGGTGGCCGTCCTGCTCGCCGTGCTCGCCGCCGTGGCCGGGTGCGGCTCCGCGGGCGGCGGGACGGGCCACCCGAAGGCCTCCACCTCCACCGCCGCGGTCTCCACCTCCGCGGCCTCCGCCCCGCGCCCGACGGGCCCGAAGCCGTCCGCCCCCGGGCCGACCGTGCCCCCGTCGGCCGCCGCCACCTGGGTGCCCACCGACCCCGCGCTGGCCGACGTCTGCCGCACCCGGCTGCCCGGCGAGGCCCGCGACACCCTCGCCCTGATCGCCGCGGGCGGCCCGTACCCCTACCGCTCGGACGGCATCGTCTTCGAGAACCGCGAGAACCGGCTCCCGCGCAAGGCCTCCGGCTACTACCACGAGTTCACCGTGGTCACCCCCGGCTCCGCCGACCGCGGCGCCCGCCGCGTCGTCACCGGCAACGCCGGCGAGCAGTACTGGACGGCCGACCACTACGGCACCTTCCAGGAGATCGACGCACGCTGCTGAGGCGCCTCAGCCAGGTCGGAAGGGGCCTTCCGGTCCGAGCCGTTTCACCGGGCCCGGTGTGCCGTCGGAGGCCCCGTGCCCCGCGCCTCAGCGGGCCCGGCGCCAGCTGATCCGGGTGTGCGGGCCGTGCGGTCCGGTCGCGAGCAGAGCGGTCAACTCGCCCAGCAGGGGCGCCGGATCGCGGCGCAGCTGGACCGGGGTGGTGCGGACCACCGGCAGTCCGGCGGCGGTGAACCGGTTGGCCCGGGCGAGGCTGCGTTCGTGGTCGGCCGGGCGCAGGTGCCAGGCGCGGGAGTCGATCTCCAGCGCCACGCAGGCCTGCGGCCAGAAGGCGTCCGGCACGGCGAGGAAGCGGCCGTCGAGGAGGAGCACCGGGTTCCAGAGCGGCTCGGGCAGGCCCGCCCCGCGCACCAGCTCCCGCGCCTCGCCCTCCACCACCGAGCGGACCCCGGCCGCCAGCTCCTCCACCACCTGGGCGACGTGCGGGAGTTCTCGCACGCCGGGCCGGGCGAGCAGCTGGTCCAGCAGCTCGCCGAGGTCGCAGTGCCGGCGCTGCACCGCCTCCGCGCACAGCGCCCGGAACCGGCGTCGTCCGGTCTCCCGCGGCGCGAGGTCGGACAGCGCCCGGGCGACGGTGGCGCTCCACAGCCCGTCGTCCCGCTCGAAGCCGCCCGGCATCGCCCCGGCCGCCCGGTGCACCCGGACGAACTCCCGGTCGGCGACCCGGCGTTGGCCGGGGATCAGCACGTCGACCTCGGTCAGGTCGGCCGGGTGCCCGGCGGACGGCAGCCCGGCGTCGGCCAGCACGGCCACCCCGGTCAGCAACACCTCGCCGCCCTGCGCGGCGCGCCCCTTCGGTCCCGCGTACGCGAGCGCGGCGCGCAGGCGCTGATGGGCGGTCAACCTCCCGTTCTGCAGGCAGATCACCCGGGGCAGCACCCGCTGCCAGGGCCCGCCCGGCCGTAGCCGGTGGGCGATGGTGCCGGGCGGCACGCCGAGGTGGCGCAGCTGTGCCCGGGTGACGATGTGCTGCTGGTCGGCGCCGAGCAGCAGCAGCGGGTCGAGGAGGCCGGCGCGGGTCATGGCGGGGTGCTTCCCGCCCGGGTGGGAAGTATGCGAAACATCGCCCGCCGGGGGAGCCGGAGGGGAACGAGGTTGACGCGGGGCCGGTCGGGCGGCTGAGCTTGGGCGCGATGACGACCCCGATGACAACCCTTCACACCGGCCCGGCGCTCGACGCGTTGAACGGCCTCTCCGTCGGTGACGCCCTCGGCGCCCAGTTCTTCGTACCCGACACCGCCGCTGCCCACCTCGCCGCCCGCACCGCCCCGCCCGGCCCCTGGCCGTGGACCGACGACACCGAGATGGCCTGCTCGGTGTACGCGGCCCGGAGCGAGCGCGGCGCGATCGACACCTTCGACCTCACCCACTCCTTCGCCCGCCGGCACGACTTCGACCGCGGTTACGGCCCGGCCGCCAACCGCCTGCTCCGGCTGGTCCGCGAGGGCGGCGACGCCAAGGCCCTGGCCGCGGAACTCTTCGACGGCCAGGGCTCGTACGGCAACGGCGCCGCGATGCGGGTGGCGCCGCTGGGGGCGCTGTACGCCGCGAACCCGCCGGAGGTGATCCGGCCGGCCGCCGAGACGGCGCTGATCACCCACACCCACCCGCAGGCCGTGGACGGCGCGATCGCCGTCGCGGTGGCCGCCGCCTTCGCGGTGCGGGCGCGGACGACGAGGATGACGCCGAAGAGCTTCCTGGAGGAGGTCAGCCACCACACACCGGCCGGAGCCGTGCAGGACGGCCTGAACGAGGCGATCGGGCTGCTGGCCGAGCCGGACCTGAGGGTCGCGGCCGAGGCGCTCGGCAACGGCAGCCGGACCAGCGCCGCCGACACCGTCCCGTACGCGCTCTGGTGCGCGGCCCGCCGGCTCACCGACTACCCGGCGGCGGTCTGGGAGGCGGTCGGCGCGGGCGGGGACATGGACACCGTCGCCGCCATCACCGGGGGCGTCGTCGCCGCGCACACCGGCACCGTCGGCATCCCCGCCGCCTGGATGGCCGCCCGCGAGCCGCTGCCGGCCTGGGCCTTCCCGGAGCCGGGCAGCGTCCCGGACGGTCAGGGCCGGGAGCGGATGCGGCTGCCCCGCCCGCAGCCCGTGCCGGACGTGCTGTGGACGGACGAGGAGTGGCAGCGCATCCGGACCGGGCCGGATGCGGCCGCGCCGGACTTCCGCTGGACCGTCCACACCCACGAGGGGACGGTCCGGGTCTGGTGCGACGACCGCTTCCCGGTCTGGGAGGTGACGGTCGCCCGCGTCCGCGGGGGCTGGCGCCCGGTGTCCGCGGTGGTCGAGTCGAGCCACGACCGGTGGACGACGTCACCGGTGGACCCGCACGGCCTCGACGTCCTCACCCGGGTGCTGCGGACCGCCGCCTCCGGGAGGCCCCGCATGGTGGACCGGCCGTCCTGAGGCGTCCCCGGCCCGGGCGGTGATCGACCTCAGGCGGTGATCGACCTCAGGATCGAGCTCAGGCGGTGATCAGGTGCCCGGAGCCGCCGCCGTGTCTAAGGCACTCCTGGTTGATTTCCCGGTCCGGGGCGCTCGGCGAGGTGGCGGCGGCGATCCGCAGCTCGATGATGTCCCGCACGGCCGGCCACTCGGAGTCGAGGATCGAGTAGAACGCGGTGGACCGGACCACGCCGTCCAGGCCGCGCGAGTGCGCCCGGCGGACGCCCTCGGAGGTGGCGCCGAGGCGCTCGATCGCCGCCCGCGACCGCAGGTTGCGGGCGTCCGCGCGCAGCGAGATCCGCTGCACCCGCCACTCCTCGAAGGCGTACCGCAGCATCAGCAGCTTCGCCTCGGTGTTGATGCCGGTGCCCTGGGCGCGGGGGGAGAGCCAGGTGTTGCCGATCTCGGCGGCGTCCGGGACGGCCGTGGCGGGGTCGCCGAACGGCACGCCCGGCACCGGCGGCCAGACGACCGGGCCCTGCCAGTAGTCGAGTTCCAGGAACCGGGTGGAGCCGACCACCCGGCCGTCGGCGAGGTTCACCGTCGCGAACGGCAGCGACCGGCCCGCGGCCTGGTCGGCGAGGGCCCGCGCGATGTAGTCGCGGGCCGCTTCCAGGCCGTGCGGGACGGGGGTGAAGGCGTAGGTCGTACGGTCCTCGGCGCCGGCCTCGGCGATGGCCTCGGCGTGGTGCGCGGCAAGGGGCTCCAGCCGCACGGTGCGGCCGGTGAGGATGACAGGTACGGGCACGGAACCTTCGGTCCTTCATCGGTCGGAGGATGCCTCCCGCGCCGGGGTGCGGCACGGGCTGCGGTGGACGTTCGCCCCGGCCCCGGAGACCGCCCGTCCATGCCCGTGCACGCCGGAGGCCCGGTCGAGCGAGGTGGGGGCGGCGGCCCGGAGGCGGGCAGCGCGGGTGCCGGAACGGACGCGGGTCGACGGACCGGTCCGGCGGGATGAGCGAGGGGACAGTGTGCGTCCGCGAAATGGCCGAGGAGGAAACGAGAGCGCGAAGGGAAGCAGGCGGCCAGGTGAAGGCAAGATGCGTCGTGGGTGGCTGGCCGAACACCGGGCCGGGTCGTGATCGACGGCGTTACGGACGACGTGACGACGACGCGACGATGCGAGGCAGCGAGAGGACGATACCCGCCAGAAGGCGGTGCGTCACTTCGTGGCACACGAATGGGCGCGCCAGCAGGCCGAACCCGCCTCCGGAGGGGTGTCCGGACGCCCGTGACCAGCGGGTTTCCGTTCGGATGCGATCATGGTCGGGGTGGCACTCCGACGGGCCGCCGGGGGCGCTCCGGCCGGTCGCCGGGCGTTCACCGGTGCGGCGGCGACGCGACGCCCGGCCGGGGGCGGGAATTCCGGCGGGGCCGGGCACGCTGGACACGAGGAGAAGCCGGTAACGAGTCGACGAGTAGAGAACGGGGTTGGGTGCGCGGTGCGTGATCCCCAGGCGCTGTACGAGCTGGATCAGCAGGGCGTGGCCGCCGTGGCCGCGGCGAGGGCCGCGTTGGCCGACACCGGCGCCGGCCTGGTGCTGCTCCACCACTTCGAGGGCTTCATGGACGCCGGCGAGGCCGGCGGCCAGGTGGTGGCCCACCTGCTGGAGCAGGGCTCGCCGCAGGTGGTGGCCCGTTTCGACCACGACCGTCTGGTGGACTACCGGGCCCGTCGGCCCGCGATGGTCTTCGACCGCGAGCACTGGTCCTCCTACGACCCGCCGGAGATCCTGCTCCAGCTCGTCCACGACGCCGCCGGCGCGCCGTTCCTGCTGCTCACCGGGCCCGAGCCGGACGTCGAGTGGGAGCGCTTCGCGGTCGCCGTGCGCGGTCTGGTCGAGCGCTTCGACGTCCGGCTGACGCTGGACTTCCACGGCATCCCGATGGGCGTGCCGCACACCCGCCCGGTCGGCCTGACCCCGCACGGCAACCGGCTGGACCTCGCGGCCGGCTACCCGCAGTGGTTCGAGCAGGCCCAGGTGCCCGGCAGCGCCCAGGCGTTGCTGGAGTACCGGCTCGCCGAGGCCGGGCACGACGTGCTGGGCTTCGCCGTGCACGTGCCGCACTACGTGGCCCGCTCCGAGTACCCGGCGGCGGCCGTGCTGATCCTGGAGGCGGTGCAGTCGGCCACCGGCCTGGTGCTGCCGGGCACCAGCCTGCGCACCCGGGTCGGCGAGGTGTACGCCGACATCGAGGAGCAGCTGTCCCAGGGGGACGGCGAGTTGCGCTCGGCGATCCGCGGCATGGAGGGCCAGTACGACGCGGTGGCGGGCGCCGAGGGCCGGGAGAGCCTGTTGGCCGAGCCGGTCGACCTGCCGTCGGCCGACGAACTGGGGCGGCGCTTCGAGCAGTTCCTCGCCGAGCACGAGCGCGGCCCGGAGTAGGCCGACCGCACGTCGGACAGGGCTGCCCGTGGGCCGTGCTGCCGGTGGGGGCCGGTAGGCGCCCGGGTCGGGCGGGCGCCGGCGCGGAGAAGTCCCCCGGACGGGCGGGAGTCATCGGACCCGGTCCGTTCGTTGGTGGTGAGGTGCCCGGGGGACGGGCCGCCGTAGGGAGAGTCGTCGCCGTTCCGGCCCCCGGGGGGATTCCATGCCGCTGCCCACACGCCCGACCGCGCGTTCCGCCGCGCTCGCCGCAGGCGTGGCCGCGCTGCTGCTGGCCGGCTGCGGCGGCGGAAGCGGCGGGGGCACCGCCGCCACCCCGTCGCCGGACGGCCCGCACCCGGCGCGGGCCACGCCCACGGCCACTCCGACCCCGACGCCCACGCCCACCGGCCCGTACGTCGCCCTCGGGGACTCCTACACCTCCGGCCTGAAGATCGCCCCACAGGTGGGGGAGCCGCGCGGCTGCGCGCGCTCGGCGGTCAACTACCCCTCGCTGGTGGCCAAGTCGCTGGGCCTGGCGGAGGGGCAGTTCCGTGACGTCAGCTGCAGCGGCGCCCGCACCGGCGACCTGACCGGCGCCCAGCAGACCGAGGGCGGGGCCAACCCGCCGCAGCTGGACGCGCTCACCCCGGCCACCCGGCTGGTCACGGTCGGGATCGGCGGCAACGACGCCGGGTTCATGGAGGTCGTCGGCGCGTGCGCCAAGGAGAACCTGGTCGACGCGGTGAAGGGCCTGATCGGCTCGGACCGGGCGCAGGCGCCCTGCCGCGAGCACTACGCCACCGCCGGCGGCGCGGCCGACCAGGTGCAGCGCAAGGTCGACGCCGCCGGTGAGCGGCTGGGCCAGGTGCTGCAGGAGGTCAGGCGCCGCTCCCCGCAGGCCCGGGTCTACGTGGTCGGCTACCCGACTCTGCTGCCGGCCGACCCGGCGAGCTGCGTGCCGGTGCTCGGGAGCACCGTCGCCGCCGGGGACCTCGGGTTCCTGGTGGAGAAGGAGCAGCAGTTGAACGCGATGCTCCAGCGCCGGGCGGAGGCGGCCGGCGCGGTCTTCGTGGACGCGGCCACCCCCTCGGCCGGGCACGACATGTGCGCGGGCGAGGCCGCGCGCTGGGTGGAGCCGCCCTTCCCGGCCTCCGGCCTGGCGGCGATCCACCCCAACGCGAAGGGGCAGCAGGGCGTGGCCGCCGCCGTCCTCAAGGCCGTCCGGGGCTGAGCCCGCCCCCGTCCCAGCTCCTGCCGCCGCCCCTCGTCGTCCCGCCGCGGGCCACCAGGGCGACGCCGCGGGCCAGCTCGGCCGCGTAGTCCCAGGTCAGCGACGGGACGTCGAACAGCAGCCGGTACCACCTCGGGCCGAAGACGAGGTCGATCAGGTGGTCGTCGTCCGGGTGGACGACCTCGCCGCCCTCCCGCCCGCGGGCGAGCAGGGCCCGGGGGTGGTCCCGCGCTCCGGCGAGGATTCACGCCCCGGCCCGCGCCCCTTCGCGCGCGGCTCACCTCCGGTGTCGGAGCCGCGGCCTACAGTGATTGGCATATGGACGACACCGCGCACCGCCCCGCCGCCGCCCCGACTCCGTACGACCACGCCGCCGAGGCCCGCTGGGTGCCCGAACCGGACAAGCGCCCCGGCCGGACGGCGTTCCAGCGCGACCGCGCCCGCGTGCTCCACTCCGCCGCCCTGCGCCGGCTGGCCGGCACCACGCAGGTGGTCGCCCCGATGCGCAGTGACTTCCCCCGTACCCGGCTCACCCACTCCCTCGAATGCGCCCAGGTGGGCCGGGAGTTGGGCGCCGCCCTGGGCTGCGACCCGGACCTCGTGGAGACCGCCTGCCTGGCCCACGACATCGGCCACCCGCCGTTCGGCCACACCGGCGAGGAGGCGCTCGACCAGGCCGCCGAGGACTGCGGCGGCTTCGAGGGCAACGCCCAGTCGCTGCGCATCCTCACCCGCCTGGAGCCCAAGCGCTTCGCCCCGCAGGGCGACCAGCCCGCCCGGCTCGCCCCCTGGCCCGGCCGCAGCGTCGGCCTCAACCTGACCCGCGCCGCCCTGGACGCCGCCACCAAGTACCCGTGGACGCACGGCGCCCACCCGGTCGATCCGGCCTCGCCCAAGTACGGCGTCTACGCCGACGACCTGCCGGTCTTCCGCTGGCTGCGGGCCGGCTCCCCGGCCGGGCGCAAGTGCTTCGAGGCCACCGTCATGGACTGGTCCGACGACGTCGCCTACTCCACCCACGACGTCGAGGACGGCTTGCAGGCCGGGCACATCGACCCGGCCGCGCTGCGCACCCCGAGCGAGCGCGCCGAGCTGTTCAAGGTGGCCGAGCGCTACGCGCCGGACGCCGAGCCCGAGGAGCTGGCCGCCGCCCTGGACCGGCTGCTCGCCCAGGAGTGGTGGCCGCAGGCGTACGACGGCACCGCCCGGGCCCGGGCCGGGCTCAAGGACCTCACCAGCCAGCTGATCGGCCGCTTCTGCCTGGCCGCCGAGCAGGCCACCCGGGCCCGCTACGGCCCCGGCCGGCTCACCCGGTACGCGGCCGAGCTGGTGGTGCCGCGCGACGTCCGGCTGGAGTGCGCGGTGCTGAAGGCCGTCGCGGTGCGCTTCGTGATGCAGCGCGACGAGCAGGCCCAGCTCCGGGCCCGCCAGCGGATCGTGATCGCCGAGCTGGCCTACGTGCTCAACCAGCGCGCGCCCGAGGGCCTGGACCCGGTCTTCGCCGCCCTCTACCGGGAGGCCGAGGACGACCGCGCCGCCCTCCGTACGGTGATCGACCAGATCGCCACCCTCACCGACGCCTCCGCCCTCGCCCTGCACGGCCGGCTGGTCGGCGCCGCCTGGACGTAGCCGCCCGGCGGGCGGCGCCCGGGTGAGCCCGCTCACCCGGGAAACCCCGGCGACCCCAGTAGACTTCCGGGGTGGCCGGGCGGATCAGGGACGAAGACGTACAGGCGGTGCGCAGCGCACTGCCGATCGACGTGGTGGTCGGCGACTACGTACAGCTCACCAACGGTGGCGGCGGCGAGTACAAGGGCGTCTGCCCCTTCCACGACGAGAAGTCCGCCTCCTTCTACGTGAACCCCGCCAAGGGCGTCTTCCACTGCTTCGGCTGCCAGGAGAACGGCGACACCATCGCCTTCCTGATGAAGATCGAGCACTTCACCTTCGCCGAGGCCGTCGAGCGGATGGCCGCCCAGGCCAACATCACGCTCCGCTACGAGGAGGGCGGCTACAGTCCCCGCCACCAGCAGGGCGAGCGCACCCGTCTGGTCGAGGCGCACAAGGTGGCCTCCGCCTATTACCAGGAGCAGCTCGCCTCGCCGGAGGCGGAGATCGGCCGCCGTTTCCTGGCCGAGCGCGGCTTCGACGAGGAGGCGGCGCGGACCTTCGGCGTCGGCTACGCCCCGGCCGGCTGGGAGCACCTGGTCCGCTACCTGCGCGGCAAGGGCTTCAGCGACAAGGAGATCCTGCTCGGCGGCCTGGCCTCGCAGGGCCAGCGCGGCGGGCTGATCGACCGGTTCCGGGGCCGGCTGGTCTGGCCGATCCGGGACATCGCCGGCGAGGTGGTCGGCTTCGGCGCGCGCCGGCTGCGTGAGGACGACAACGGCCCGAAGTACCTGAACACCCCCGAGACGCCGATCTACAAGAAGTCCCACGTGCTGTACGGCATCGACCTGGCGAAGAAGGAGATCGCCAAGTCGGGCCGGGCCGTGGTGGTCGAGGGCTACACCGATGTGATGGCCTGCCACCTGGCGGGTGTCACCTCGGCGGTGGCCACCTGCGGTACCGCCTTCGCCGAGGACCACATCAAGATCATCCGCCGGCTGCTGATGGACACCTCCCAGTACCGCGGTGAGACCGTCTTCACCTTCGACGGCGACGCGGCCGGCCAGAAGGCCGCGCTGCGCGCCTTCGAGGACGACCAGAAGTTCGCCGCCAAGACCTCCATCGCGGTCAGCCCCGGCGGCATGGACCCGTGCGACCTGCGCCTGGCCAAGGGCGACGAGGCCGTCCGCGAGCTGATCGACAACCCGGTCCCGCTGTTCGAGTTCGCGCTGCGCTCGGCCGTCGCCCGGCACCGGGTGGAGACGCCGGAGGGGCGTTCGGCGGCGCTGGAGGAGGCCGCGCCGATCGTCGCCAAGATCAAGGACCGGTCGATCCAGCACGAGTACGCCGTCCGGCTGGCCGGCATGCTCGGCATCCTGGACGAGCAGTTCGTGGTGCGCCGGATCTCCCAGCTGGCCCGCTGGGAGCGCGAGCGCCAGCAGAACCCGCGCGCCAACGGCCAGCAGCGCCGCCCCGAGCCCGCGCCGCCGGTCCGCCCCGCGCGCCCGGCGTTCGTGCTCAACCCGCGCGACCCGGCGCAGTTCGTCGAGCGCGAGCTGCTCAAGCTGGCCCTGCAGCACCCGGACCTGGTCTCCCCGGCGTTCGACCACTACGGCGAGGACGAGTTCCCGACCCCGCCGTACACCGCCGTGCGGCGCGCCATCGGCCAGGCCGGCGGTGCCGCCTACGGGGCCGGTCTGGCGGACTTCACCAGCGCGGTGCGCGAGGCCGCCCCGGACGACCGGGTGCGCTCGCTGGTCACCGAGCTGACCGTGGAGCCGGTGCGCTCGCGCCGCAAGGCGGACGCGGTGTACGCGGGGGAGTTCCTGGTCAAGCTGCGGCTGCTGGCGGTGGACCGGCGGGTCGCCGAGGTGCGCGCGCACCTCCAGCGGCTCGGTACCCGGGCGGCCGCCGAGGAGCTGCACGCGGTGCAGACCGAGCTGTGGCAGCTCCAGCAGTACGGGCAGCAGCTGCGCAGCCGGGGCGCCGCGGCCCTGTAGCCGTCAGCGTCTCCACGCCGGGCCGCCGCCTCCACGCTGAGCAGAGCCGAGCCGCCTCCGCGCCGAGCCGAGCCGTCTCCACGCCGAGCCGCCGTCGCCGCACCGAGCCGAGCCGCCTCCACGCCGAGCCGCCGTCACCACGCCGCGGCCCGGTGGCCGTTCCGCTCCCGCTCCCGCGCGCCGGCCGGCGGAGAAAGTCCGCGCACGAGTCTCGGCCACGGAGTGTGGCGTGCCCCACACTGGAGGGCGTCCTACTCCTTTTCAGCGCGGGTCCGCCAGAGTCGCGCCCGCCCCGAGGGGATGCCCGTGGACCGAGGCCTTGCCGCGACCGCCCGCCCGACCACCGACCCGCTCGCCCCCCACGACGACCACGGCCGGGCCGGCGCCCCGCTGCCGGACGGTGCCCGGGTGCCCGTGCAGGGCCACCCGGGGGCTCCCGAGGCTGACGGGACCCCCGAGGCGGGACCGGGCCCGTCCACCGAACCGGAGGCGGGACCCGATGCGGAGGCCGACGCGGAACCCGACGCGAACCCCGGGGACGACCTCGACGCCGAGCGCGTCCCCGGCCCGGCGGCCGACCTGCTCCGCCAGTACCTGCGCGAGATCGGCCGGATCAGGCTGCTGAACGCCGCCGAGGAGGTGGAGCTGGCCCGCCGGATCGAGGCCGGCCTGTTCGCCGAGGAGCGGCTGGACCGCGAGCCGCCGCCCGCCGACCCGCTGGCCGGAGAGCTGGACGCGCTGGTGGTGATCGGCCGGATCGCCAAACGGCGGCTGATCGAGGCGAACCTGCGCCTGGTGGTCTCGGTCGCCAAGCGCTACATCGGCCGGGGCCTGACCTTGCTGGACCTCATCCAGGAGGGCAACCTCGGCCTGATCCGGGCGGTGGAGAAGTTCGACTACGCCCGGGGCTACAAGTTCTCCACCTACGCCACCTGGTGGATCAGACAGGCGATGAGCCGGGCCCTGGCCGACCAGGCGCGGACGATCCGGGTGCCGGTGCACGTGGTCGAGCTGATCAACCGGGTGGTCCGGGTGCAGCGGGGGCTGCTCCAGGAGCGCGGGACCGAGCCGACCCCGGCCGAGATCGCCGTCGTCCTGGAGCTGACCGAGGAGCGGGTGCGCGAGCTGATCCGGCTGGCCCAGGAGCCGATCTCGCTGCACACTCCGGTCGGCGAGGAGGACGACGTGGCGCTGGGCGACCTGATCGAGGACGCCGACGCCGCCTCACCCGCCGAGTCGGCGACCTTCCTGCTGCTGCGTCAGCACCTGGACGCGGTGCTGGCCACCCTCGGTGAGCGGGAGCGCCAGGTGGTCCAGCTCCGCTACGGCCTGGACGACGGACGCCCCCGCACCCTGGAGGAGATCGGCGTGCTGTTCGGGGTGACGAGGGAGCGGATCCGCCAGATCGAGTCCAAGACCCTGATCAAGCTCCGCGACCACGCCTTCGCCGAACAGCTCCGCGGCTACCTCGACTAGCTGCCGGTCCCACTGCCGGTCCCACTGCCGGTGCCGTCGGCCGGGGGCGTCGCCGTGGCGGCAGCCGTGGCCGTGGCCGTGGCCGGCGGCGGGGAGGCCGGGCCGATCGGGATCGGGGTGGAGGCGACCATCTGGGCCAGCCCCGAGACGCTCACCGTGCAGTCGTTCCCGGCCGGCTGGTGGCCGCAGACCTGGAAGGTGACGGCCGGGTCCGCCGCGTTCACCATGTGCGAGTAGTTGTCGTACCCCCAGTGGATGACGCCCGTCTCGGTCTCGCCGGTGCTGCTGGTGATGGTCACCCAGTCGTCCGGCTCGCCCTCGGTGATGGCGGCCCAGGCGGCCTGGCACTTCTGGCTGTACCGGAGGTAGATCACGACCTTGCCGATGTTGCCGGTCTGGAGCGTCCGGGCGTCGGTGCCGCAGCCGGTCGCCTTGGGGTCCTTGTGCGAGCAGCCCATCGCCTGGCAGGCCGCCTGCGGCGGGGCCGGGGAGGCCGGCTTGGCGGGCGTGCCCGGGCTCGCGGGCGCGCTGGTGGACGGGACGGGCTGGGCGCCGGCCTGCGGGTCGTCATTGCCGCCGTGCGTCGAGAACCGGACGCCGGCCAGGACCAGCAGCACCGCCGCGACCAGCGCACCGGCCACCAGCGCGCCCGGCCGCCGCCACCACGGCGCGACCGGAGCGGAGCCGCCGGGTGCCGGCTCCTCGTCGGCGGCCCGCTCCGGGCCGTCCTCCGCGGCGGGCTCCGACACCGTCTCCACCACGGTGTCGAGCTCGGCCGCGCCCGCCGCGCCGCCCTCGGCGGTGTCCGGCGTGCTGCTCCCGGCGGTCTCCTCCGCGGCTGCGGTCCCGGCGGTCCCCATGGTCACCGCGGGCTCCGCGGTCCCCGTGGTCCCCGTGGTCCCCGGGGCCGCCGCCTCGCCCGCCTCCGCCGCCCTCGCCCAGAGCGCGCGCAGCGCCGGGCCGTCGCAGTCGACCGCCCTGATCAGGGCGTCCAGCGCCTGTTCGGTGACGACCCGTTTGCCGTTGAGCCAGCGCTCCCAGGAGGCGCGGCTGTAGTGGGTCCGGGTCGCGAGCTCGGACAGCGAGAGGCCGGTCGCGTCCTTGACGGCGCGGAGCTCTTCCGTCAGGCGTCTGGCGGGGGCGGACAGTTCGTCCGGCAGTTGCTTCCAGGCGGATGCCATGCGGTCTTCCCAACATCGGAAACGGGGACGCGGGATGAACAGGGCCGAGTTGGGCACCGGCCCAGGTCCGGGGGCGTTTCCCGCGTCTCCAACCTCACCGGCCTGCCGTCTCAAACACCAGGTCATGGCGCTGAGACGGACGGAAGTGTCTCACAACCCCGGTGGCCACTCGAACATTCACGCGTCAGTCGTGCAGAGTTCTCTCGTCGGTCCGACCCGGCGCCGGGATCCTTCGTCCGGGCACCGTGCGCGGGCCGCATCCCTGACGTCCCGAATCCCCCACGGTCGGGGGCGGCCCGGGGGGGGGGGGGGACCCCCCCACCCAGCGGGCGCCGGGGGGGGGGGGGGGGGTTATAAAAAAAAAAAAACCCA
>NZ_JBHXTG010000043.1:0-72683 GCF_042677465.1 Kitasatospora sp. NPDC127111 | reverse complement strand
GGTGAGGGTTTGCCAGAGGGAGGGGGTGGCTTGGAGGACGGTGGCGTCGTTCTTGGTGATGAGGGTGGCGAGGGCTTCGGGGTCGAGGACGTCGTCCTTGCTCGCGATGACGACGGTGGCGCCGGTGAGGAGGGGGAGGTAGAGCTCCAGGGCGGCGATGTCGAAGGAGACGGTGGTGACGGCGATCAGCCGGTCGGTGTCGTCCATCGGCACGCGTGCCGTCATGTCGGTGAGGAAGTTGTCCAGTGCGGCGCGGGGGATGACGACGCCCTTGGGGCGGCCGGTGGAGCCGGAGGTGTAGATGGCGTAGGCGGGTGAGCGCCTGTCGCCGGTGAGTGGCAGGGGTTGCGGTGATTGCGTGGCGAGGGCGGGGTCGTCGAGGAACAGCGCCGGGGTGCCGGGCAGTGCCTCGGCGGTGGTGCGGGTGGTGAGCAGGAGCGACGGCTTGGCGTCTTCGAGGACGTATGCGAGGCGGTCGGTGGGGTGTTCGGGGTCCAGGGGGACGTATCCGGCGCCTGACTTCAGTACCGCGAGGAGGGCGACGAGCAGGTCGGCGGAGCGCGGCAGTGCGACGGCGACGAACCGTTCGGTGTGGGCGCCGCGCTCGGTGAGCAGGCGGGCGAGCTGGTTGGAGCGGGCGTCGAGTTCGGCGTAGGTGAGTCGGTCGTTGCCGCTGATCACGGCGGTGGCGTTCGGTGTGGTGGCGGCCTGGTGGGCGAAGCGGGTGAGTAGCGGTTCGTGCCCGGGCTCGGTGACGGCGTCGCCGGCCCACGCGCCGAGGATGCGCTTCTCGGCGTCCGGGTCGGCCAGCCGTAGCCGTCCGAGCGGCAGGTCGGCCTGCGCGGGGGCCTCGCCGAGCAGTCGGACGAAGGTGGCGATCAGCGCGTCCACGCGGTCCTGGTCGAGCACGTCCGGCCGGTGGGCGAAGTCCAGGCCCAGCGCCCGGCCCAGGCTGACGGTCAGGCCGAGCGGGTAGTGGGTGGCCTCGTGGTTGTCGCCGCCCACGATGCCCAGTCCGCCGGCCGCCGTACGCAGCCCGTCGGCGTCGAGCGGGTAGTTCTCGAACACGACGAGCGTGTCGAAGAGTTCGCCGAGCCCGGCGATCCGCTGGAGGTCGGCGAGCGGGAGGTGCTGGTGGTCCATCACACCGGCCTGCTGGTCCTGGAGCCGGTGCAGCAGGGCGCCGAAGGTCTCGGCCGGGTCGAGGGCGACCCGGACCGGCAGGGTGTTGATGAAGAGACCGACCATCGACTCGATGCCCGGCACCTGCGGCGGGCGGCCGGAGACCGTGCCACCGAAGACCACGTCGTCCCGCCCGGTGAGCCGGCCGACCACGATGGCCCAGGCGGCCTGCACGACGGTGTTGACGGTGACCCCGTGCTCGCGGGCCCAGCGGGCCAGCGCCGCGGTCTCGGCCTCCGGCAGCTCCAGGCGGGTGCGGACCGGCAGTACCGGTGCGCGGGAGGAGTCGGGGGCGGCGAGCAGGGTCGGCTCCTCCAGCCCGTCGAGCACCTGCCGCCAGGCCGCCTCGCCGGCCGCGTGGTCCTGGGCGGCGACCCAGCCCAGGTAGTCGCGGTACGGGGTGACCCGGGGCAGCGTGGCGCTGCCGCCGGCGGCGCCGTAGAGGGCGAACAACTCGCCGAGGAAGACCGGCATGGACCAGCCGTCCAGCAGCAGGTGGTGGTGGCTGACGAGCAGCCGGTGCCGGTCTCCGGCGGTGCTGACCAGGGTGAACCGCATCAGCGGCGGCCGGTCGAGGTCGAAGCGCCGGGTGCGGTCCTCGGCGGTCAGCCGGTCGGCCGCTGCTGCTCGCTCCTCCTCGGGCAGGTGCCCCAGGTCGACCTCGTGCCAGGGCAGTTCCACCCGGGCGGGTATCACTTGGAGCGGGCTGTCCAGGCCGTCGTGGCGGAACGCGGCGCGCAGGTTGGCGTGCCGGGCGAGCAGGGTCTGCAGGGCTGCCCGGAGGGCGGACCGGTCCACCGTCCCCTCGATGTCGAGGGCGAGTTGGACGGTGTAGACGTCCTGGCCCTCGGTGTCGTAGGTGGCGTGGAAGTAGAGGCCCTGCTGGAGCGGGGAGAGCGGGAGCAGGTCGGCGAGCCGGCCGTGGTCGGCCTCCAGCCGGTCGATCTGCTCCTGGGTGACGGAGGCGACCAGCGGGCGCACGTCCGAGGGCGTGAGGCCGCCGTCGGTCGTCGCCGCGAGGGCGCGCAGGGCGGTGAACCAGGCCTCGGCCAGGGTGCGGATCTCGTCCTCGGTGAAGAGGCCATCGGGCCAGGACCAGTCGGCGGTCAGCCGCGGGCCGTCGGGGTGGTCGAGAGTGGCGGCGTTCAGCTCGATCGCGTGGGCCAGCGGCATCGCCGGGTCGCGGCCGTCGCCGAGGTCGGCGTCGGTGCACAGGGCCCAGTCGGTGCCCTGGCCGGCGGTGGCGTCGAAGCGGCCGAGGTAGTTGAAGCCGAGCTGGGGGCGGGTGAGCCCGGCGAGGGCGGTGGCCGTCTCGGGGTGGTGGCGGAGGAGGCCGTGGCCGATGCCGTTGTCGGGCAGGGCGTGGAGCTGTTCCTTGACGGCCTTCAGGGCACGTCCGGGGTCGGTGCCGGTGCCGGGGTCGAGGCGGACGGGGAAGAGGCTGGTGAACCAGCCGGTGGTGCGGGAGGTGTCGGCGCCGGCGATGACGGGCTCGCGGCCGTGGCCTTCGAGGTCCACCAGGACTTCGGTGGAGGTGGTGGCGCGCCAGGCGTTGACGGCGAGCGCGAAGCCGGTCAGCAGCACGTCGTTGACCGTGGCCCGGTAGCGGGCGGCCGTTTCGGTGAGCAGGGGCGCCGTCACCGCGGTGGGCAGGGTCAGCGACAGGTGCCGGACGGTGGCCGCGGTGTGCACGGCCGGGTCCAGCGGGCCGGCGCCGAGCGGCTCGTCCGCCTCGGTGGCCGATTGGGCCTGCCAGAGCGGGAGTTCGGCGGTGCGGTCGAGTGCGGTGAGTTGCTGGGCCCAGCGGCGGAAGGAGGTGGGGACGGGTTCCAGCGGGGTGAGGTTGTAGGCGTGGGCGAGGTCGGGGAGCAGGATCCGCCAGGAGACGCCGTCGACCACGAGGTGGTGGGCGGTGAGCAGCAACCGGCCCAGGTCCTGGAACCAGACGGCCTGGAGCATCACGCCGGTGTCGGGGTCGAGGCGCAGCTGTGCGGCGCGGGCTTCGGCGGTGATGTCGTCGCTCTCGGCGCGGCGCAGCAGGTCGGTGGCCCGGAGGCCGCCGGGTGCCGGGATGTCGAGGTTCCAGGTGTCCGTGCCGCGGACGAGTCGGGCGCGCAGTGCGTCGTGGTGGTCGAGGAGGGTTTGCAGGGCGTCGGCGAGCCGCTCGTAGGTGGTGTCGGCGGGTGTCTGCACCAGCATGCTCTGGTTGAAGCCGTCGATCGGGCCGCCGAGTTCGCGCAGCCAGCCGATGATGGGGGTTTCCGGGACGAGGCCGAAGGCGGCCTCGCGTTCCTCGGTGGGCCGGGTGTCGGTGGTCGTGGCGACGGTGGCCAGGGCCTCGGGGGTGCGGTGTTGGAAGACCTCGCGGGCGGTGAGCACCAGGCCGGCCTTGCGGGCGCGGCTGACGAGCTGGATCGAGACGATGCTGTCGCCGCCCAGCTCGAAGAAGCTGTCCTCCACCGACACCGAGTCCACGCCGAGCAGCTCGCGGTAGATCCCGCAGAGGATCTCCTCGGCCGCGGTGGCGGGCTGCCGTCCCTGTCCGGTACCGGTGTACTCGGGCGCCGGCAGGGCCCGGCGGTCGAGCTTGCCGTTGGCCGTCAGCGGCAGCTCGTCGAGGGTGACGAAGGCCGACGGGACCATGTACCCGGGCAGTGCCGCCGCGAGGTGGGCCCGCAGGACGGCCTCGTCCAGGACGCCGCCGCGCGGGACGACGTAGGCGACCAGGCGCTTGATGCCCGGCTGGTCCTCGCGGACGACCACCGCCGACCGCTCGGCGCCCTCGTAGCGGGCCAGCACGGTCTCGATCTCGCCGAGTTCGATGCGGAAGCCGCGGATCTTGACCTGGTCGTCGGAACGGCCGAGGTACTCGATCTGCCCGTCCCGGGTCCAGCGGACCAGGTCGCCGGTGCGGTACATGCGGCTGCCGACCGGGCCGTACGGGTCGGCGGTGAACCGCTCGGCGGTCAGGTCCGGGCGGCCCAGGTAGCCGCGGGCCAGGCCGGCGCCGGCCAGGTACAGCTCGCCCGCCACACCCGCCGGGACCGGCCGCAGCGCGGCGTCCAGCACGTAGGCGCGGGCGTTGCCGACCGGGCGGCCCACCAGCGGGCGGTCGGTGTCGGTGGTGCGGGTGGTGAGGCTGTCGACGGTGGCCTCGGTGGGACCGTACAGGTTGTAGCCGGTGACGCCCGGGGTGCGGGCGAGCTCCTGCCACAGGGCCTCGCCGACGGCCTCGCCACCGAGGGCGAGGATCCGCGGTCGGGCCGTCTCGTCCCGGACCAGGCCGTGCTCGACGAGCTGTTCGGCGTAGGACGGGGTGAGCTCCAGGAAGTCGATGCCGTGCTCCCGGACGTACCCGATCAGGGCGGCCGGCTCGCGGCGGGTGTCGTCGTCCACGAGGTGCAGCTCGTGGCCGGCGACCAGCCACAGCAGCGGGTCGAGCGAGGCGTCGAAGGACACGGCGGCGGTGAGCGCCGCCCGCAGCGGCCGGTCGGCCGCGGCGGTCTCGGCCGCGTACAGCTCGCCGAAGTGGTGGTGGAACAGGTTGCCGAGGCCGGCGTGCGGGACGACGACGCCCTTCGGCTTCCCGGTCGAGCCGGAGGTGTGGATGACGTACGCCGGGTGCGCGGGCAGCAGGGCGGCCGTGCGGTCGGCGTCGGCGGGCGCGGTGGCGGGCAGCTCGCGCAGCCGGTGGGCGACCGCCGGGGACTCCAGGTCGATGCGCGCGCCGCCGCGGTCGGCGGGCAGCGCGTCGCGGGCGCCGGCTCCGGTGATGACGGCGGCGGTGCCGGCGTCGTCGAGCAGTTGGGCGATGCGGCCGGCCGGGAGGGTCGGGTCGACCGGGACGTAGGCGGCGCCGGCCTTCATCACCGCGAGCAGTGCGACGACCAGGTCCGCGGTGCGGGGCAGGGCGACGGCGACGAACTGCTCCGGGCCGATGCCCTGGCCGGCCAGCAGCCGGGCCAGCCGGTTGGCGCGGGCCTCCAGCCCGGCGAAGCTCAGCCGCTGTTCGCCGGCCACCAGCGCGGTGGCGTCGGGGGTGCGGGCGGCCTGCGCCTCGAACAGTGCGGGCAGGGTGGTGGCGGGCGCCGGGCGGGAGGTGTCGTTCCAGGCCACGAGCAGGTGCTCGCGCTCCTCGGCGGTCAGCACGTCGAGCTCGGACAGCGCCCGGTCCGGCGTGGTGACCAGGGCGGTCACCACGCGGGTGAACCGGTCCGCGAGCCCGGCGACGGTCTCCCGGTCGAACAGGTCGGTCGCGTACTCGATCCGGCCGGCCACGCCGGCGGGGCTGCCGTCGGCGGCGTACTCCTCGGCGAGCTGGAAGGAGAGGTCGAACTTGGCGCCGTCGACCCCGGCCTCGTGCGGCTCGACGGTGAGACCGGGCAGCTCCAGGGCGGCGGCCGCGTTGTTCTGGAACGAGAGCATCACCTGGAACAGCGGGTGCCGGGCCAACGACCGCTCGGGGTTGAGCAGTTCGACCAGCCGCTCGAAGGGGACGTCCTGGTGGGCGTACGCGGCGAGGTCGGTCTCCCGGACCCGCTCGACCAGCTCGCGGAAGGTCGGGTCGCCGGAGAGGTCGGTGCGCAGCACCAGGGTGTTGACGAAGCAGCCCACCAGCTGGTCGAGCGCCTCGTCGGTGCGGCCGGCGATCGGCGAGCCGATCGGGATGTCCTCGCCGGCGCCGAGCCGGCCGAGCAGGGCGGCCAGGGCGGCCTGGACGACCATGAAGACGCTGGCGTTGGCCTCGCGGGCCAGCGCGGCCAGCGGGGCGTGCGCCTCGGCGGGCAGCCGCAGCGGCACGGTGTTCCCGCGGAAGCTGAGCTCGGCGGGGCGCGGCCGGTCGGTGGGCAGGGTGAGTTCCTCGGGGAGGCCGGCCAGGGTCTGCTGCCAGTAGCCGGTCTGCCGGGCGAGTTCGCTCGCCGGGTCGTGCTCCTCGCCGAGCACCTCGGCCTGCCAGAGCGTGTAGTCCGCGTACTGGACCGGCAGCGGGGTGAACTCCGGTGCGTGGCCGTCGACTCGGGCCGCGTAGGCGGTGGCGAGGTCGCCGGCCAGCGGGGCCATCGACCAGCCGTCGCCGGCGATGTGGTGCAGCACGAGCAGCAGCACGTGGGTCCGCTCGTCCACGGTGAACAGCCTGGCGCGCAGCGGGATCTCGCTCGCGAGGTCGAAGTCGCGGGCGGCGGCCGCGGCGAGCGCCCGCGCGCTGTACGGCTCGGTGGTCAGCTCCGGCCGGGCGGCACCGGCGGCGAGGACCAGCTGGCGCGGGTGGCCGTCGGTGTCGGGGAAGACGGTGCGCAGGCTCTCGTGCCGGTCGGTCAGGTCGCCGAGCGCGGCCCGCAGCGCCCCGGCGTCCAGCGTGCCGGTGAGGCGGACGGCGAGCGGCAGGTTGTAGGTGCCGGTGCGCTGCTCGAAGCGGTTGAGGAACCAGAGCCGGCGCTGGGCCGCGGAGAGCGGGACGGACTCCGGGCGGACCCGGGCCGCCAGCGGTCGGCGGGCCCGGGCCGCGGCGCCGATCCGCTCGGCGAGCGCGGCCACGGTCGGGGTCTCGAACAGGGCGCGGACGGGGAGTTCGGCGCCGAACAGGGTGCGGATCCGGCTGACCACCCGTGTGGCGAGCAGCGAGTGGCCGCCGAGGTCGAAGAAGCCGTCGTCGACGGAGACCCCGGCGACGCCGAGCACCTCCTCGAAGAGCGCGGTGAGCTGCTCCTCCCGCGGGGTGCGCGGTGCCCGCCCGGCGCCGGCCGCGGCCCCGAAGTCGGGGGCGGGCAGGGCGCGCCGGTCGAGCTTGCCGTTCGGGTTGAGCGGCAGCGCGGCCAGGGTGACGAAGGCGGCCGGGACCATGTACGCGGGCAGGGCGGCGGCCACGTGGGCGCGCAGTCCGGCCGGGTCGGCGGGCTCGCCGGCCGGGACGGTGTAGGCGACGAGCCGCTGGTCGCCGGGGGTGTCCTCGCGGACCAGCACCGCCACCTGGGCCACCGACGGGTGCTTGGCGAGCACGGCCTCGATCTCGCCGAGCTCGATCCGGAAGCCGCGGACCTTGACCTGGAAGTCGGTCCGGCCGAGGTACTCCAGCTCGCCGTCGGCGGTCCAGCGGACCAGGTCGCCGGTGCGGTACATCCGGCTGCCGGCCGGGCCGTACGGGTCGGCGGTGAAGCGTTCGGCGGTCAGGCCGGGGCGGCCGAGGTAGCCGCGGGCCAGGCCGTCGCCGGCCAGGTACAGCTCGCCGGGCACGCCGGGCGGGACGGGGCGCAGGCCCGCGTCCAGGACCAGGGCCCGGGTGTTCTGCCGGGGCCGGCCGATCGGCGGGGTCCGTCCGGCGGAGTCGTCGCCGCCGTACCAGGCGGTGGCGTAGACGGTGGCCTCGGTCGGGCCGTAGATGTTGGCGATCCCGGCGCCGGGCACGGCGGCCCGGATGGCGTCGGCGGTGTGCGCGGAGAGCCCTTCGCCGGCCAGCACGACGAGGTCGGCGCCGAAGCGCGGGGCGCCGGCCTGGCCGAGGGTGTGCGCGAGGGCCGAGGGCACCGCGCTGACCAGGCTGTAGTGCCGGCCCTCGGGCACGTCGAGCAGGGCCAGCACATCGCGGACGAGTTCGATGCGGCCGCCGGAGAGCAGCGGGCCGAGGATCTCGAAGACCGAGACGTCGAAGTTGAGCGAGGTCGCGGCGAGCACGTCGGAGAGCCGTTCGGGGCCGAGGTCGGCGGCCGCCCAGGCGGCGAAGTCGGCGACGTTGCGGTGGGCGACCACGACGCCCTTGGGGCGGCCGGTGGAGCCGGAGGTGTAGATCACGTACGCGGGGTGGCGCACGTCCAGCGGCCGGTTCCGCTCGGCGTCGGTGAGGTCGGTGGCGGCCAGGCCGGCGAGCCGCTCCCGGACGGCGGGGTCGTCCAGCAGCAGGGTCCGGGTGCCCTCCGGCAGCACGCCGGCGGCCTCGCCGGTGCTGAGGACCAGCGCGGGCCGGGCGTCGGCCAGCATGTAGCCGATCCGGTCGGCCGGGTAGCCGGGGTCGACCGGCAGGTAGGCGGCGCCGGACTTGAGGACGGCGAGCAGCGCCACGATCAGGTCGGCGGTGCGCGGCAGGGTCAGGGCGACGAACCGCTCCGGGCCGGCGCCCTCGGCGACCAGCAGCCGGGCCAGCCGGTTGGCGCGCGCGTTCAGCTCGCCGTAGGCCAGCTCGGTGCCGGCGTGCAGCACGGCGGGGGCGTCCGGGGTGCGGGCGGCCCGGGCCTCGAACAGCACGGGCACGGTGGCCTCGGCGACCTCGCGGCGGGTGTCGTTCCAGCTGCCCAGGACCAGGCCGCGTTCGGCCTCGGTGAGCACGTCGACGGTGGTGACCGGGCGGTCCGGGTCGGCGGTGACGGCGGCGAGCAGCAGGCCCAGCCGCTCGCCGATCGTCTCGGCGCTGCCGCGGTCGAACAGGTCGGCGGAGTACTCCAGCACCCCGGTCAGGCCGGCCGGGCCACCGTCCGTGGTGAAGGTCTCCTCCAGCGAGAACAGCAGGTCGAACTTGGCGGCGGACAGGCGTACCGGCAGCGCGGTGGCGCGCAGCCCGTCCAGGTCCAGGGTGGCCTCGGCGTTGTTCTGGAAGGCGAGCATGACCTGGAACAGCGGGTGCCGGGCCAGCGAACGGACCGGGTTGAGCACCTCGACCAGGCGCTCGAACGGCACGTCCTGGTGGGCGTACGCGGCGAGGTCCGCCTCCCGCACCCGGGCGAGGAGTTCGGCGAACGTCGGGTCGCCGGAGAGGTCGGTGCGCAGCACCAGGGTGTTGACGAAGAACCCGACCAGGTCGTCCAGGGCCTCGTCGGTGCGGCCGGCGACGACGCTGCCGAGCGGGATGTCCTCGCCCGCGCCGAGGCGGTTCAGCAGGGCGGCCACGGCGGCCTGGACGACCATGAAGACGCTGGCGTTGTGCGTGCGGGCCACGGCGGCGACCCGCTCGTGCACCTCGGCGGACAGGGCCAGCGGGACGGACGCGCCGCGGTAGCTGACGTCGGCCGGGCGCGGCCGGTCGGTGGGCAGGGCCAGCTCCTCGGGCAGGCCGGCCAGCGTGCTGCGCCAGTGCTCGATCTGCCGGGCCAGCGGGGTGGCCGGGTCGCTCTCCTCGCCGAGCACCTCGGCCTGCCAGAGCGTGTAGTCGGCGTACTGGACCGGCAGCGGCTCCCAGCCGGGGGCGGTGCCGGCCCGGCGGGCGTCGTAGGCGGTGCCCAGGTCGCGGGCGAACGGGGCCAGCGACCAGCCGTCGCCGGCGATGTGGTGCAGCACCACGAGCAGGACGTGTTCGGTGGCGGAGATCCGGAACAGCCGGGCCCGCAGCGGCGGTTGGGTGGTCAGGTCGAAGCCCTCGGCCACCGCAGCGGCCAGCGCCGCGTCCAACGCGCCCGCGCCGCCGTCCAGTTCGACGGTGGGCAGGGCGGGGGCGGACACCCCGGCCGGCAGCACCCACTGGCGTGGTCGGCCGTCGAACTCGGGGAAGACGGTCCGCAGGCTCTCGTGCCGGGCGGTGACGTCGCCGAGCGCGGCGTGCAGCGCGCCCGCGTCGAGGTCGCCGTCCAGCCGCAGCGCGAGCGGCAGGTTGTAGGAGGAGCCGGCGTCCTCGAAGCGGTTGAGGAACCAGAGCCGGCGCTGGGCGGGGGAGAGCGGGACCTCCTCCGGCCGCGGGCGCGCGGTGAGCGCGGCGCGGGCCCGCCCGGCGACCGAGATCCGCTCGGCGAGCTCGGCGACGGTGGGCGCCTCGAAGAGCGCGCGGACGGCCAGCTCCACGCCGAACACCGGGCGGATCCGGCTGACCAGGCGGGTGGCGAGCAGCGAGTGGCCGCCGAGGTCGAAGAAGCCGTCGTCGACGGAGACCGCGGGCAGGCCGAGGACGTCGGCGAACAGCCCGGCCAGGATCTCCTCCTGCGGGGTGCGCGGGGCCCGGCCGGCGGCCGAGGCGGTGAGCGCGGGCGCGGGCAGGGCGCGCCGGTCGACCTTGCCGTTGCCGGTCAGCGGCAGGGTGGCCAGCAGGACGTGGGCGGAGGGCACCATGAAGGCGGGCAGGCCCTCGGCGGCGTGCGCGCGCAGCTCGGCGGGGGACGGCTCGGTGCCCGGCGCGGGCACGACGTAGGCGACGAGCCGCTGGTCGCCGGGGGTGTCCTCGCGGACCACCGCGGAGACCTGGGCGACCGCGGGGTGCCTGGCGAGCACGGCCTCGATCTCGCCGAGCTCGATCCGGAAGCCGCGGACCTTGACCTGGTCGTCGGTGCGGCCGAGGTAGTCGAGCGCGCCGTCGGCGTTCCAGCGGACCAGGTCGCCGGTGCGGTACATCCGGGTGCCGGCCGGGCCGAAGGGGTCGGCGGTGAAGCGTTCGGCGGTCAGGCCGGGGCGGGCCAGGTAGCCGCGGGCCAGGCCGTCGCCGGCCAGGTAGAGCTCGCCGGCCACGCCCTGCGGGACGGGCCGCAGGGCCGCGTCGAGCACGTAGGCCCGCATGCCGTCCAGCGGGCGGCCGATCGGCACGGACTCGGGCACCTCGGCGGCGGAGCCGATCCGGTGGGTGGTGGCGAAGGTGGTGGTCTCGGTGGGGCCGTAGCCGTCGACGACCGTCAGACCGGGGCAGGCCTCCAGGACGCGGCGGACCGCGGCGGCCGGCACGACGTCGCCGCCGGTCCACACCTGGCTGACCCGGGCCAGGCAGCCGGGCCCGTCCTCGGCGATCAGCCGGAACAGGCCGGCCGTCAGCCAGAGCGCGGTGACGCCGTGCCGGGTGACGGTCTCGCGCAGCCGGACGGCGTCGAGGTCCCCGGCGGGGGCGACCACCACCTGGCCGCCGCCGAGCAGCGGCACCCACAGCTCGTAGGTGGAGGCGTCGAAGGCGGTCGGCGAGTGCAGCAGCACCCGGTCGTGCCCGGACTCGAAACGGCGGTCCTCGGCGAGCGCGACGACGTCGCGGTGGCTGACGCCGACGCCCTTGGGCAGGCCGGTCGAGCCGGAGGTGAACATCACGTAGGCCAGCTGGTCCGGGTGGACGGCCACGCCGGGGTCGTGGGTGGGCCCCTCGGCCAGGGCGGGGGCCGCCTCGATCACGGTCAGCCCCAGGTCGTCGGTGCCGTCCCCGGCGTCGTCCCCGTCGCGGAACCGCGCGGCGGCGTCGGCCGTGTCGGCGATCAGCACGGTGGCGCCGGTCTCGGCCAGGACGTGCCGCATCCGGGACGCCGGGAAGCGCGGGTCGAGCGGCACGTACGCGCCGCCGGCCTTGAGCACGCCGAGCACGGCCGCGACCAGCTCCGGCGAGCGCTCCATCAGCAGCGCGACCCGGTCCTCGGCGCGCACGCCGGCCGCGAGCAGCCGGTGGGCGAGCCGGTTGGCGCGGGCGTCCAGCTCGCCGTACGAGAGGGGGCCGGCGTCGGAGACGACGGCCTCCGCGGCCGGCGCCCAGCCGACCAGGTCGGCGAAGAGCCGGGTGACCACCGGATCGGCGCTCTGCTCCGGGCGCGCGGTGTCGTTGAAGCCGACCAGCAGCCGCTCCCGCTCCTCGGCGGCGAGCAGCGGGATCCGGCCGACCGGCGCGTCCAGGAGCTCCGGGGCGCCGGCGAGGACACCGACCAGCCGGTCCACCAGGGCCTGCGCGGCGGCGGCGTCGACGAGGTCGCCGCGGTGGTCCAGGCGCAGCTGGAGCCGCTCGCCGGGGACGGCGGTGAGGATCAGCGGGTAGTGGGTGGCGTCGTGGCCCTCCAGGCCGGTGACGCGCAGCCCGCCGCCGAGCTCCAGCACGTCGGCGTCCAGCGGGTAGTTCTCGAACACGACCAGCGTGTCGAAGAGCTCGCCGAGGCCGGCGGCCTGCTGGAGGTCGGTGAGGCCGAGGTGCTGGTGGTCCATCAGGGCGGCCTGCTGGTCCTGGAGCCGGTGCAGCAGGGCGCCGAGGGTCTCGGCCGGGTCGAGGGCGACCCGGACCGGCAGGGTGTTGATGAACAGGCCGACCATCGACTCGATGCCCGGCACCTGCGGCGGGCGACCGGAGACCGTGCCGCCGAAGACCACGTCCGCGCGGCCGGTGAGCTGGCCGAGGACCAGCGCCCAGGCGGCCTGGAGCAGCGTGTTGAGGGTGGTGCCGCGGGCCCGGCTCAGTTCGGTGAGCCGGGCGGTGAGCCCGGCCGGCAGGTCGACGGTGACCCGGTCGGGCGCGCTCGGCCCGCCGTCCCGGCCGGCGGGGGCGACCAGGGTCGGCTCGGCCAGTCCGTCGAGCAGCTGCCGCCAGGCGGCCTCGGCGGCGGCGCGGTCCTGGCCGGCCAGCCAGCCCAGGTAGTCGCGGTGCGGGGTGACCCGCGGCAGCGCGGTGCCGTCGCCGCCGTAGAGCGTGAACAGTTCCTTCACCAGGACCGGCATGGACCAGCCGTCCAGCAGGATGTGGTGGTTGGTGACGACCAGCCGGTGCTGCTCCGCGCCGGTCCGGAGCAGGGCGAACCGCATCAGCGGGGCGCGCGCCGGGTCGAAGCGGTCGGCGCGGTCCGCGGCCGTCCAGGCGGCGACGGCCTCGGCCCGGCCGTCGGCGGGGACGCCGGTCAGGTCGACCTCGCGCCAGGGCAGCTCGACCCGGGCCGGGATCACCTGGACCGGGGAGTGCAGCCCGAGGTCGTGCCGGAACGCGGCGCGCAGCGTCTCGTGCCGGGCCAGCAGGGCCTCGGCGGCGGCGCGCAGGGAAGCGGCCTCCAGCGGGCCCTCGATGTCGAGGGCGAGCTGGACGGTGTAGACGTCGTGGGCGTCGGTGTCGTAGGTGGCGTGGAAGTAGAGGCCCTGCTGGAGCGGGGAGAGCGGGAGCAGGTCGGTGAGCGGGCCGTGGTCGGCCTCCAGCCGGTCGATCTGCTCCTGGGTGACGGAGACCAGCGGGCGCACGTCGGACGGGGTGAGGCCGCCGGCCCCGGGGGACGCGCTGTGCGCGACCAGGGCGCGCAGGCTGGCGAACCAGGCCTCGGCCAGGCCGCGGACCTCGTCCTCGGTGAACAGGGCGGCCGGCCAGGACCAGTCGGCGGTCAGCCGCGGGCCGTCGGGGTGGTCGACGGTGACGGCGTTGAGGTCGAGGGCGTGCGTCAGCCGCATGCCCGGCTCCCGGCCGTCGCCGAGGTCGGCGTCGGAGCGCAGCGCCCAGTCGGTGCCGTCGCCGGCGGTGGCGTCGAAGCGGCCGAGGTAGTTGAAGCCGAGCTGCGGGCGGGCGAGTCCGGTGAGGGCGGTGCCGGCGTCGGTGTGGCGGAGCAGGCCGTAGCCGATGCCGTTGTCGGGCAGGGCGTGGAGCTGTTCCTTGACGGCCTTCAGGGCACGTCCGGGGTCGCTGCCGGTGCCGGGGGCGAGGCGGACGGGGAACAGGCTGGTGAACCAGCCGGTGGTGCGGGAGGTGTCGGCGCCGGGGATGACGGACTCGCGGCCGTGGCCCTCCAGGTCCACCAGGACCTCGGTCGAGCCGGTGCCGCGCCAGGTGTTGACGGCGAGGGCGAAGCCGGTCAGCAGCACGTCGTTGACGGTGGCCCGGTACGCGGCGGCGGCCTCGGTGAGCAGCGGGGCGGTGACCTCGGTGGGCAGGGTGAGCGAGAGGTGCCGGACGGTCCCGGCGGTGTCGGTCTCCGGGTCGAGCGGACGGGCGCCGATGACCGGGTCGGGACCGGTCAGCTGGGCCTGCCAGAGCGGGAGTTCGGCGCTGCGGTCGAGTGCGGTGAGTTGCTGGGCCCAGCGGCGGAAGGAGGTGGGGACGGGCTCCAGCACGGTGCCGTTGTAGGCGTGGGCGAGGTCGGGCAGCAGGATCCGCCAGGAGACGCCGTCGACCACCAGGTGGTGAGCGGTGAGCAGCAACCGGCCCGACTCCTGGAACCAGACGGCCTGGAGCATCACGCCGGTGTCGGGGTCGAGCCGCAGCTGGGCGGCGCGGGCCTCGGCGGCGAGGTCGCCGGTGCCCAGGTGTAGCAGGTCGGTGGCCCGGAGGCCGCCGGGTGCCGGGACGTCCAGGTTCCAGGCGTCCGCGCCGCGGACCAGCCGCGCACGCAGCACGTCGTGGTGGTCGAGGAGGGTCTGCAGGGCGTCGGCGAGCCGCTCGTGCGTGGCGTCGGCGGGCGTCTGCACCAGCATGGACTGGTTGAAGCCGTCGATCGGGCCGCCGAGTTCGCGCAGCCAGCCGGTGATCGGGGTCTCCGGGACGAGGCCGAAGGCGGCCTCGCGTTCCTCGGCGGGCAGGGCGTCGGCGGTGGTGGCGACGGCGGCCAGGGCCTCCGGGGTGCGGTGCTGGAAGACCTCGCGGGCGGTGAACACCAGGCCGGCCTTGCGGGCGCGGCTGACCAGCTGGATCGAGACGATGCTGTCGCCGCCGAGCTCGAAGAAACTGTCCTCCACCGACACCGAGTCCACCCCGAGCAGCTCGCGGTAGATCCCGCAGAGGATCTCCTCGGCCGCGGTGCCGGGCTGCCGTCCCCGGCCGGTACCGGTGTACTCGGGGGCGGGGAGCTGCTTGCGGTCGAGCTTGCCGTTGACGGTGAGCGGCAGCTCCGCCAGCGGGACGAAGGCGGACGGGACCATGTAGTCGGGGAGCGTGGCGCCGATGTGGGCGCGCAGCACGTCCGGGTCGAGGGCGCCGTCGGCGGCGGGGACGACGTAGGCGACCAGGCGCTTGATGCCCGGCTGGTCCTGGCGGACGATCACCGCGTTCTGGGCGACGGCGGCGTGAGCACCCAGGACGGTCTCGATCTCGCCGAGTTCGATGCGGAAGCCGCGGATCTTGACCTGGTCGTCGGAGCGGCCGAGGTATTCGAGGTCGCCGGTGCGGGTCCAGCGGGCGAGGTCGCCGGTGCGGTACATCCGGCTGCCGGTGGGGCCGTGCGGGTCGGCGGTGAAGCGTTCGGCGGTCAGGCCTGGTCGCCCGAGGTAGCCGCGGGCCAGGCCGGCTCCCGCGAGGTAGAGCTCTCCCGCGACACCCGGGGCCACCGGCTGAAGGGCTGAATCCAGCACATACGTGCGGGTGTTGGGGATGGGGGTGCCGATCGAGGGCACGCCGGTGCCTGCGCTCAACGGTGCCGAGAGGGTGGCGGCGACGGTGGATTCGGTGGGTCCGTAGGCGTTGACCATGCGGCGGCCGGGGGCCCAGCGGTCGACCAGCTCCGCCGAGGTGGCGTCACCGCCGACGATCAGGGTGCGGAAGTGCGGGTATGCGCCGGCCGGGACGCTGGCCAGGGCGGCGGGTGGGATGAGGGCGTGGGTGACGCGTTCGGTTTCCAGGACGTCGGCGAGGACGTCGCCGGCGAGCGGTCCGGCGGGCGGGATGACGAGGGCGGCTCCGGCGGCGAAGGTCATGACGAGTTCGAGGACGGAGGCGTCGAAGCTGGGTGAGGCGAACTGCAGGACGCGGCTGTCCGGGGTGACGTGGAAGCGTTCGACCTCGGCGGTGGCGAAGCTGGCGAGGCCGGTGTGGCTGACCACGACGCCCTTGGGGCGGCCGGTGGAGCCGGAGGTGTAGATCACGTAGGCCGGGCTCGCCGGGGCGAGCGCCACGGTCGGCCGGGCGGTGGACTCGCCGTCGAGCTGGGGGAGTTCGCGGAGCACCAGGGTGGGTGCGGCGTCCTCCAGCATGTAGTCGATGCGCTCGGCCGGGTACTCCGGATCCACAGGCAGGTAGGCGGCACCGGCCTTGAGGGTGGCGAGTTGGGCGATGACGATGTCGGTGGACCTGGGCAGGACGAGGGCGACGATCTGCTCGGGGCCGACGCCCTGGCGGGTGAGCCAGTGGGCGAGTCGGTTGGCGCGTTCCTCGACCTCGACGTAGCTGAGCGTGAGCGGGCCGCTGACCAGGGCGGGTGCGTGTGGGGTGGTGTCGGCGGCGGCTTCGAAGAGGCCGTGGAAGGTGACCGGGGCCAGCTCGCGCCGGCTGCCCGACCACTCGCCGAGTAGCGCCCGCTCGTCGGCCGTGAGGACGTCGATGCTCCCGACCCGGACGTCCGGATCGGCCGCGACGGCCTCCAGGACGGCGATCAGACGTGCGCCGAGTGCCTCGGCGGTGCTGCGGTCGAACAGGTCGACGGCGTACTCGACGCTGCCCGCCAGCCCGTCCGCCGACTCCGCCAGGGTGAACGAGAGGTCGAACTTCGCCGTGTCCAGGCGGACCGGCTGGAGGCTCACCTCGACCCCGGGCAGCACCAGCTGGTCGGAGGGGATGTTCTGGAGCTGGAAGGACACCTGGAACAGCGGGTGCCGGGCCATCGACCGCTCCGGGTTCAGCGCCTCCACCAGGCGCTCGAACGGCACGTCCTGGTGGGCGTACGCGGCGAGGTCGGTCTCCCGGACCCGGCCCAGCAGTTCGCGGAAGCCGGGGTCGCCGGACAGGTCGGTGCGCAGCACGAGCGTGTTGATGAAGAAGCCGACCAGCTCGTCCAGCGACTCGTCCGTGCGGCCGGCGATCGGCGAGCCCAGCGGGATGTCCGTGCCGCCGCCGAGGCGGTGCAACAGGGTGGCCAGCGCGGCCTGGACGACCATGAACAGGCTGGTGCCGCTGGTGCGGGCCAGTTCGTCGAGGCGGGCGCGCAGCTCGGCGGGGACGGTGAACGGGACGGTGTCGCCGCGGTAGCTCATCCGGGCCGGGCGGGGCCGGTCGGTCGGCAGGGCCAGCTCCTCCGGGAGGCCGGCCAGGGCCGTGCGCCAGTACTCGACCTGGCGGTTGAGCTCGCCCGCCGGGTCGTCCTCCGCGCCGAGCACCTCGGCCTGCCAGAGCGTGTAGTCGGCGTACTGGACCGGCAGCGGGGTGAACTCCGGTGCGTGGCCGTCGAGTCGGGCCGCGTAGGCGGTGGACAGGTCGCGGGCGAGCGGGGCCATCGACCAGCCGTCCGCCGCGATGTGGTGCACGACCACCAGCAGCACGGACTCGTCCTCGCCCAGGTCGAACAGGTGGGCGCGGAGCGGGAGTTCGGTCGCGAGGTCGAAGCCGGTCGCCGCTGCTCCGGCGAGGGCCGCGTCCAGGGTCGCGGCGGTGCCGTCGGCGCGGTGCAGCCGCGGCCGGGCGGCCGGGTCGGCCGGAGCCAGGACCAGCTGCTCCGGGTGGCCGTCGGTGTCCGGGAAGAGCGTGCGCAGGGCCTCGTGCCGGGCGGTGACGTCACCGAGGGCGGCGGTCAGTGCGGTGTGGTCGACGCGGCCGCGCAGCCGCAGCGAGAGGCCGAGGTTGTAGGTGCCGCCGGGGCCGTCGAAGTGGCCGAGGAACCAGAGCCGGCGCTGCGCGTGGGAGAGCGGAATCCGGGCTGGTCGGACCTGGGGCCGCAGGGCGGCGCGGGTCGCCCCGGCGGCGCCGGCCAGGACGCCGGCGAGCGCGGCGACGGTGGGCGCCTCGAAGAGGGCGCGGACGGTCAGTTCGGCGCCGGCCTCGGTGCGGATCCGGCTGACCAGGCGGGTGGCGAGCAGCGAGTGGCCGCCGAGGTCGAAGAAGCTGTCGTCGGCGGAGACCGCGTCGACGTCGAGGACCTCCGCGAACAGGCCGGCCAGCAGCAGCTCCTGCGGGGTGCGCGGCGCCCGCCCGGTGCCCGCCGCGCCCGTGAAGTCGGGGGCGGGCAGGGCGCGCTTGTCGAGCTTGCCGTTGGCGGTGATCGGCAGCGCGTCGAGGACCAGGACGGCGGCGGGGACCATGTAGTCGGGCAGGGCGGCGCCGACGTGGGCGCGCAGTCCGGCCGGGTCGGCGTTCGCACCGGGCGCCGGGACGACGTAGCCGACCAGCCGCTTGTCCCCGGGCCGGTCCTCGCGGACCAGCACGGCGGCCTGGGCGACCGCGGGGTGGCAGGTCAGTGCGGCCTCGACCTCGCCGAGTTCGATCCGGAAGCCGCGGATCTTGACCTGGTCGTCGATCCGGCCGAGGTAGTCGAGCTCGCCGTCGGCGGTCCAGCGGACCAGGTCGCCGGTGCGGTACATCCGCGACCCGGCCGGGCCGTACGGGTTGGCGGTGAAGCGTTCGGCGGTCAGGCCGGGGCGGCCGAGGTAGCCCTGGGCCAGGCCGGCGCCGGTGAGGTAGAGCTCGCCGGGCACACCGGGCGGGACGGGGCGCAGCCGCCCGTCCAGGACGTGGATCCGGGTGTTGGTGATCGGCCGGCCGATGGTGGGGGCGCCGGTGCCGGGGGTGAGCGGGCCGGACATGGTGGCGCAGACGGTGGACTCGGTCGGCCCGTACGCGTTGACCATGCGGCGGCCGTCGGCCCAGCGGGCCACCAGCTCGGCCGAGCAGGCCTCGCCCGCGGTGACCAGGGTCAGGCCGGCGGGCAGCTCCGCCCCGCCCATCGCCGCGAGGACGACCGGCGGCAGGGTGGCGTGGGTGACCCGCTGCTCGGCCAGCAGGGCCGCGAGCGGTTCGCCCGCGGCCAGCCGCTCGACGGGCGCGAGGACCAGGGTCGAGCCGTTGACCAGGGTGGTGAGGATCTCCCACATCGAGGCGTCGAAGCTGGGCGAGGAGAACTGCAGCACCCGGTGGCCGGCCCCGCCGCCGAACCGGAGCCGGTGGGCGGCGGCCATGCTGGCGACGCCGGTGTGGCCGACCACGACGCCCTTGGGGCGGCCGGTGGAGCCGGAGGTGTAGATGACGTACGCCGGGTCCTGGAGGGTGAGCGGCACGTCGGCGAGCGGCTCGGCCGGCGGCTCGACGGTGTCCAGCAGCAGCCGGGGGGTGCCGTCGGCGGGCAGGGCGTCCTGGAGCGCGGTGGTGGTGACGACCAGGCAGGGGCGGGCGTCGTCCAGGATGTACGCGATCCGCTCGGCCGGGTAGGCCGGGTCGACCGGCAGGTAGGCGGCGCCGGCCTTCATGGCGGCGAGCAGGCTGACCACGGTGTCCACGCCGCGGCCGAGGGCGACCGCGACGGTCCGGCCGCGGCCGGCGCCGTGCGCGGCGAGCAGCGCGGCGAGCCGGCCGGCCCGCTCGGCCAGCGTGCGGTAGTCGAGCACGGTGGACTCGTGGACCAGGGCGGGGGCGTCCGGGGTGCGGGCGGCCTGGGCGGCGAACAGCGCGGGCGTGGTGGCGGCCGGGACGGCGAGCGCGGTGTCGTTCCAGTCGTCGAGGATCCGGGTGCGCTCGGTCCCGTCGAGCAGTTCGACCGAGCCGATCCGGAGGCCGGGGTCGGCGGTGACGGCCTCGACCAGGCGCCGGAAGCGCTCGCCGAGGACGCGGACGGTGGACTCGTCGAAGAGGTCGCGGGCGAACTCGATGCTCGCGGCCAGGCCGGCCGGGCGGCCCTCGGCGTCGAAGCGCTCCCCGAGCCGCAGTGACAGGTCGAACTTGGCGGTGTCCGTCTCCAGGTGGCGGATCGCCACGTCGAGGCCGGGCAGCTCCAGCAGTGGCGCCGCGTTGTCCTCCAGGGCCAGGGTGATCTGGGCGAGCGGGTGGCGGGCCAGCGAGCGGACCGGGTTCAGGACCTCCACCAGACGCTCGAACGGCACGTCCTGGTGGCCGTACGCGGTGAGGTCGAACTCGCGGATCCGGTCGACCAGTTCGCGGAAGGTCGGGTCACCGGAGACGTCGGTGCGCAGCACCAGGGTGTTGACGAAGAACCCGACCAGGTCGTTCAGCGCCTCGTCGGTGCGGCCGGCGATCACGGTGCCGACGGGGATGTCCTCACCGGCGCCGAGCCGGTGCAGCAGGGCGGCGAGCGCGGCCTGCGCGACCATGAAGACGCTGGCGCCGGACTCCTGGGCGAGTGCCAGCAGCCGCCGGTGGGTCCCGGCGGTGAGCTCGAAGCCGACCCGGCCGCCGCGGTGACCGGCGACCGCGGGGCGCGGGCGGTCGGCGGGCAGCGCGAGCTCCTCGGGCAGCTCGGCCAGCGCCTGCCGCCAGTGCGCGATCTGCCGGGCGAGCAGGCTCTCCGGGTCGCGTTCGTCGCCGAGCAGGTCGTGCTGCCACAGGGTGTAGTCGGCGTACTGGACGGGCAGCGGCGCGAAGTTCGGCGCCTCGCCGCGCAGCCGGGCGGCGTAGGCGAGGCTGAGGTCGCGGGTGAACGGGGCCACCGACCAGCCGTCGCCGGCGATGTGGTGGACGACCAGCAGCAGCACGTGCCGCTCGGGGGCGAGCGTGAACAGGTGGGCGCGGACCGGGATCTCGGTGGCGAGGTCGAAGCCGCGGGAGGCGGCCCGCGCCAGCAGCCCGTCCAGGGAGGCCTCGTCGGCGACCTCGGTGACCAGCAGCTCGGGGCGGGCCCCGGCCGGGTCGAGGACGTGCTGGTACGGGGCGCCGTCCAGCTCCGGGAAGACGGTGCGCAGGCTCTCGTGCCGGGCGGCGACGTCGGCGAGGGCGGCGCGCAGGGCGGCGGTGTCCGGGCGGCCGGTGAGGTCGACGGTGAGGCCGTCGTTGTAGGCGGCCCTGCCGCTGCCGTTCTCCATCTGGTTGAGGAACCAGAGCCGGTTCTGGGCGGCGGACAGCGGCAGCCGCGCGGGCCGGGGGCGGGCGGTGAGGGCCGGCCGGGCGGCCGGGGCCGGGGTGGTGGCGGCGCCGTCGCTCAGGCCGAGGGCCTCGGCGAGGGTGGCGACGGTGGCGTTCTCGAAGACGGTGCGCAGCGTGAGCTCGGCCCCGAGCTCCTTGCGGATCCGGCCGACCAGCCGGGTGACCTGGAGCGAACTGCCGCCGAGCAGGAAGAAGTTGTCGTCGATCGAGCCGACCTGCTCGTCCAGCACCTCGGTGAACAGCCGGCAGAGGCTCTCCTCGGCGGCCGAGCGCGGGGCCCGGGCGGCGGCGCTCGCCGGAGCGGCGTCGGCGGCGGGCGTGGTGGCGGTCTCGGTGGCCGCGGCCCCGGCGGCCGGCCCGGCGGCGGCCCGGACGCGCCGCGGCAGGTCGGTGGTGTCCAGCTCGACCGAGTCGACCCGGTCGGTGAGCGCGGCGCGGCCCAGGCGGTGCAGGAAGGAGAGGAAGGTCCGCTGGTAGGCGCCCAGCTCCTCGCCGCCGTACAGGTCGGGGTTGGCGTCGAAGTCGATCTGCAGGCCGGCGCCCGTGCCGCGGTCGTAGACGATGAAGGAGATGTCGTCGGCGGGACCGATGGAGAGGTTGTGGGGGCGCGCGGAGTGCCCGCCGAACCGCAGGTCGTAGTCGAACATCATGATGTTGACGTGCGGCCCGACCAGGCGGCGGTCGTCGGCGAGCATGCCCAGGTCGTGCCGAAGGTCCTCGAACTGGTACCGCTGGTGCTTCATCGCGGCGCGCATCTCGGCGGACACCCGGGCCAGCAGCTCCTCGACGGTGTCGCCGGGCTCGACGGCGATGCGCAGCGGCAGCACGTTGGAGACCATGCCGGGGACGCTGCGGGCGTTCTTGCCGAGCCGGGTGGAGACGGGCAGGCCGAGGACGACCTCGGGGGCGCCGGTGAGCCGGCCGAGCCAGAGGGCGACGGCGGCGATCAGCGCGGGCGGCCAGGTGACGCCGGCCTCGCTCGCCAGGGCGCGCAGCCGGTCCGTCTCGGCGGTCGCGAGGTGGGCGGTGCGGCGGGCCAGCTCGCGGGCGAGGCGCGGCTGTTCGCCGGAGAGGCTGACCGGCTCGGGGCAGCCCCGCAGCCGCTCGGTCCAGTAGGCGCGGTCCGCGGCGAAGCGCTCGGAGTCGCGGTAGTCCGCCTTCTCGGCCAGCAGCCGGCCGAGCGGGGCGAAGGGGGAGTCCGGGACCGGCTCGCCGGCCGCCAGCGCGGAGTACACGGCGGCGGTGCGCCGGGCGACCAGGTTCACCGTGAAGCCGTCGACCAGCAGGTGGTGGTAGCGGTGCAGCCACAGGTGGCGGTCCTCGGCCACCTTGAAGAGGGCGAAGAGGAAGAGCTGGTCGTGCTCGGTGTCCAGCGGCCGGGCGAAGTCCTCGGCCATCCAGGCGCGGGCGGCCGCCCACGGGTCGGGGGTGCCGGTGACGTCGACGACGTGCAGCGACCAGTCGAGCTCGGCGGCCGGCACGATCCGGGCGGCGGGGCCGCTCTCGGTCTCGGTGAACCGCAGCCGCAGCGTCTCGGCCTCGGCGACCACCCGGCGCAGGGCGGCCTCGAACAGCTCCGCGTCCACCGGTCCGCCGATTTCCAGGAATTCACCGGTGTTGAAGATCGTGTTCTGCGGATTCAACTGCTGCGCGTACCAGACACCCGACTGGGCGGCGGTCAGCGGCAGCAGTACTCCCTGGCGGTCGGACACGGCCACTCACCCTCAATGCATCGACAGGAAACGACAAGGAACAACGGACCAGAGCCCATGTCTAACAGCGGGCCGGAAGAGCGGACAACGCCGCTTGCAGAAAGCTGCCACACCTTGGTGGTGGAACTGCCGCGTGCTAGCGTCGCGGCATGGACGAGAACCCGAAGGCGGAGCCGCCGACAGGCCTGCTGATCGACCGTTACATGCCGGAATGGCATTTCCGGGAACACCATTGGGTGAAGGTGTCGGCGGCTCCCGGGGAGGTGCTCGGGGCGGCCCGCGAGCTGACCTGGCGGGAGGCCCCGGTGGCCCGCGCGCTGCTCGCGTTCACCAAGAACAGGCTGCGCCCCGACGGCCGGGTGCTGGACGACTTCGCCATGGGCGGGGACACCGTACTGGAGCTGTCCGAAGGGGAGTTGGTGTACGGCGGGATCGGCTCACCGGCCGGCCCGGTACGTCCGGACCGGCCGATGGCGGAGGTGTTCGGCGCCTACGCCGAGCCCGGCTGCACCAAGGTCGTCTTCACCCTGCGGTGCGCCGGTGGAATCCTGTCGACGGAGACCAGGATCCTGGCCACGGACGAGCCGACCCGGCGCAGCTTCGGGCGTTACTGGGCGGCCATTCGCATTCCCAGTGGAATGATCCGCATCGCCCTGCTGGCGGCACTCAAGCGCCGGGTCGACATTCCGTCCTGAACAGGACCTTCGGGCGGCCTGTAATTCAGCTCCGGGTGCCCCGGACGAGTTCGATGAACCGGCCCGCCGAGGAGTTCCGGTAGAAGTCCTGGGTGGTGACCTTCGGCAGCCCCTGCTCGCGCATTTCCCGCAGCACCCGGATGACCAGCAGCGAATTGCCGCCGAGTTCGAAGAAATTGTCCTGCGGGGTCACCTCGGCGTTCAGCGCGTGGCTCCACAGTTTGAGGATCCGGTCGGCCAGCGGATCGCCCGGGCCGGCCGGGGCACCACCCGCCGGCGTACCGTCCGTCGCGGTGCCGTCCGCCGGGGTGCCGTCCGTCGCGGTGCCGTTCACCGCTCCGGCCGCCGTTCCGTTCACCGTTCCGCCCGCGGCCGGCGCTCCGGCGCCCGGGGCCGGCAGTGCGGCGGTGTCCACCTTACCGTTGATGGTCAGCGGGATCGCCGCGACCGCGGTGACCGAGGCCGGCACCATGTACGCGGGCAGCACCCCGCGGGCGTGCGCCAGCACGTCGGCCGGGCCGGCCGCGCCGCGCAGCGTGACGTAGGCGTCGATCCGCGCGGTGGCGGCGTCGCCCGGGGTGTCGTGGTTCAGCACGGTGGCCGCGCCCGCCACGTCCGGGTGGGAGAGCAGCACGTTGCGGATCTCGTCCAGCTCGATCCGGTGCCCGCGGACCTTGACCTGGCTGTCGAGCCGGCCGAGGTGGTCCAGGGAGCCGTCCGGGCGCAGCCGCCCGCGGTCACCGCTGCGGTAGACCCGGCCGCCGCCGTAGGGGTCGGTGACGAACCGCTGGGCGGTCAGCTCGGGCTGGCCGAGGTAGCGGTCGGCCACGCCGGCCCCGCCCACGAAGATCTCGCCCGCCGCGCCGGCCGGCAGCAGCCGTCCGCGCGGGTCGCGCACCGACAGGCTCCAGCCGGGCAGCGCCGGGCCGACCTCGCGGCCGCCGGCCAGGACGTCGGCGGGGGTGACGGTGTGGGCGGTGACGTGCACCGTGGTCTCGGTGATGCCGAACATGTTCACCAGCCGGCAGGCGGTGTGCGAGTGCCGGGCGAACCAGGGGGCGAGCATCCGGACGTCGAGCGGCTCGCCGCCGAAGACCACCAGCCGGACGGCCAGCGCGTCGGCGGGAGCCCGCCGGTCGGTCTCCACCAGCTGGGCGAACGCGGACGGCGTCTGGTTGAGGACGGTCACGCCCTCGCGCACCAGCAGGCCGTGGAACAGCTCCGGGTCGCGGGTGGTCCAGTAGTCGACCACGACCAGCCGGCCCCCGGTGAGCAGGCAGCCCCAGATCTCCCAGACCGAGAAGTCGAAGGCGCTGGAGTGGAACAGCGTCCACACGTCCTCGGTGCCGAGCCGGAAGTCCTCGCGGGTCGCCTCGATCAGTGCGGCGACGTTGCGGTGCGGGACGACCACGCCCTTGGGCCGGCCGGTGGAGCCGGAGGTGTAGATGACGTAGGCCGGTGCCGAGCCGTCCTCGGTGCGAACCCCGGCCGCCGGGGCCCCGTCGGCCAGGGCGCGCAGCTCGGCCGGGGTGACCACCCGGACGCCGTCGAGATCCGCCGGGAGGCCCGCGCCGGTGCCGATGACCACGGCGGCGCCCGCGTTCCCGACGGTGTAGCGCAGCCGGTCCTCCGGGTAGCGCAGGTCCATGGGCACGTACGCGCAGCCGGCCTTGAGCACGCCGAGCAGGCTGATCACCAGGTCCGCGTCGCGTTCCAGCGCGACCCCGACCATCGCGCCGGGGGCCACCCCGAGGGCGCGCAGCCCAGCGGCGGTCCGCTCGGCCAGGGCGTCCAGCGCGGCGTAGCTCAGGCTGGTGTCGCCGGCGGTCAGCGCGACCGCCTCCGGCCGGGCGCGGGCGACCTCGGCGAACAGCCCGTCGATCGTCCGGGCGGCTCGTCCGGCGTCGCCGGCCGGCGGGGTGACGCCGAGGGCGAGCAACTGCGCGGTCTCGGCGGGCGTGAGCAGCTCGACCCGGTCCAGCGGCAGCGCCGGGTCGGCGGCCACCTGGGCGGCGACGTGGGCGACATGGGCCGCGAACCGCTCGGCGATGACCGGCGCCAGCTCGGCGGGGTGGTACCGGAGCAGGCCGGTGGCGGTGCCGTCGGGCTGCCGGGTGAAGTGCAGCACGCCGGGCAGGGCGGGGGCCAGCCGGGGCAGCCGCCACTGGCCCGGCCGGGCGTCCTCGACCAGCACGCCGATCCCGCCCAGGTCCAGCAGGCCGCCCGGGTGCGCGGGCCGGCCGGCCAGGTAGGTGGCCGCGGCCTGTTCCTCGTCCACCGGCGCGCCGGCGCCGTACCGGGCCAGCACCAGGGCGGCGGCACCGGTGAGCAGCGCGGGGTCGCCGGGCAGGCCGGGCGGCAGCGGTACCGGGAGCTCGGCGGTGCGCCCGGCGTCGGCGGGGTCGCCGAGGCCCCACTCCAGGACGGGGCGGGGCCCGGCGGGCGGCTCCGGCGCGGCCGGGCGAATGCCCAGGGGGTCGCCGTCCAGGGCGAGTTCGTGCCGGGCGACCAGCACGAGGTCGGCGTCACCGTCGGCGTAGTGCAGCAGCAGCGCGCGCAGCGGCAGGCCGGCGGCGCGCAGCGGGCGGGCGGCCTCCCGGCGGGCCCGGGCGGCGGCCCGCGGGTGGCCGGCCGGCAGCGGGAGGCGTTCCTCCCACAGCCGCAGGCCGGCGAGGTCCGCGCGGACCCCGGCGGCGGTGCGCAGCCGCTGCCGCAGCTCCTCGGCATCGACAGGGCCCGGCATCCGGACCACCAGGCTGTGGCATGACGCGGCCTGACTTCTCGACATGGTCGGACTCCTGACGTACGTGAGAGCGAGGGGCGGGTCAGCGGGCGCTGAAGCCGCCGTCGACGGTGAGGGTGGTCCCGGTGACCTGGCGGGAGTCGTCGCCGGCGAGCCAGAGCGCGGCGCCGGCGATGTCCTGCGGCTCGATGAGGGCGTTCATCGGCTGGGACTGGACGAAGATCTCCTCGTGCTCGTCGACGGCGACGTCGAGCGAGCGGGCGATCTCGGCGAGCATCCGGCCCTCGTGCAGCGGGTCGTCGCGGACCGAGCCGGGGCAGAGGGCGTTGACCCGGACCCGGAACGGCGCGTAGTCGAGGGCGGCGGCCTTGGTCAGGCCGATCAGGCCGTGCTTGGCGGCGACGTAGCCGGCGAAGTGCCGGTAGCCGACCAGGCCGGCGGTGGAGGCGACGTTGATGACGCTGCCGGAGCGCTGCTCCACCATGGCGGGGACGACCGCCTTCGTCATCCGCCAGGCGCCGGTGAGGTCGATGCCGACCATCAGCTCCCACTCGTCCTCGGCGATCTCGTGGACGGCCTTGCCGGAGGGCGCGGCGATGCCGGCGTTGTTGAGCAGGACGTCCACGGTGCCGAAACGTTCCAGCGCCTGGTCGGCGACCTCCGCCACGGCCGCCGGGTCGCGGACGTCGGCGGCCACGGTGTGCACCGCGACCCCGTGCGCCCGGCAGAGCCCGGCGGTGTGGTCCAGCTGGCCGCGCGAACCCAGCGGGTACGGCACGCCGTCGAGATCGCCGGCCACGTCGACCAGCACCAGGTCGGCCCCTTCGGCGGCGAACCGGACGGCGCAGGAGCGGCCGAGGCCGCGGGCCGCACCGGTGACCACGGCGGTCCTGCCCGCGAGCCGGCCGCCCGCGGTGGCGCCGCTCACGACGCCCGGCCCGCGGGGGCGGCCAGCGCGGCGGTGACGGCCTCGACCACCGGCAGCGGCGAGTCGGCCAGGTACATGTGTCCGCCGGCCGGCTCCACCAGCCGGAACGCGGCGGTGGTGGCCTTGCGCCACTCCTCGGCCTCGGCGCGGGTCACCAGGGTGTCCCCGGTGGCGCGCAGCGAGGTGACCGGGGTGTGCAGCGGCTCGTCGGAGCCGGGCCGGTAGTTCTCGTGCATCTCCACGTCCGCCCGCAGGATCGGCAGCAGCAGCTCGCGCATGTCCGGGTCGGCCAGCGCGTCGTGCTCGTAGCCGGCGAACTCCTGGACCCGGGCGAGGAAGGCGTCATCGTCCAGGCCGGTGGCCCGGCTGCTGCGGCCGGTCCACGGGCCGGGCGAGCCGCTGACGAACAGGTGGGCGAGCGCGGTCTCCGGCTGCCGCTCCAGCACCCGGGCGAGCTCGAAGGCCAGGACGGCGCCCAGGCTGTGCCCGAACAGCGCGACCGGGCCGTCCCCGGCCAGCTCGGCGACCTTCGGCGCGAGCGCGACGGCCGCGGTGGCGGCGTCGGTGAACGGCTCGTCGAGGAACAGCTCCTCCCGGCCGGGCAGTTGGAGCGGGACTATGCGCGGTGCGGGTGCGGGGAGGTTCTTCCAGGCCCGGTAGAAACCGGCGCCGCCCCCCGCGAACGGAAGGCACACCAGGGAGTGGGTCATCAGCGGCATCGCTTTCTGGGAAGCTGCGTGGTCTCCACGCTGTCATCGGCGCCCGAGCACGGGCAACGGGCGTTGCAGATTGCTGCCAACGCCCGCTGCCCGCCTGCCCGGTGAGGGGGTCAGGCGACCGTGTCCATGGCGTCCGCCAGGGACTTCGGCCGCATGTCGGTCCAGTTCTCGTTGATGTAGTCGAGGCACGCCTGACGGCCGTCCTCGCCGAACGCGGTGGTCCAGCCGGCCGGGATCTCGGCGAAGGCGGGCCAGAGCGAGTGCTGGTTCTCCTCGTTGACGAGGACCAGGTAGCGGGCGTCGTCGTTCTCGAACGGGTTGCTGGCCACGGCGGGTCTCCTTGGCGGTGAAAGGGGTGTGGGCGGATGGTTCGGGGGCTACGTGGACGGGTCGGACGGGCCGGTCGAGTTGGACGGGCCGGTCGAGCCGGACGGGCCGGCTGAGCCGGACGGCCTGGGAGAGCCGGCTGAGCCGGACGGGCCGGCCGAGTTCAGGCGCTCGATGAAGTCCGGCAGCCGGTCGACGCCCCAGTACTTGTCGAAGCCGCAGATGAAGAACGGGACGCCGAACACCCCGTCGCGGTGGAGCGAGTTGAGCGCCGACATGCCCAGCTCGCGGATCCCGGCGTCCTCGTGCGCGCCGGCCAGTTGCTCCGGGTCCAGCCCGATCGTCTCGCCGATCTTGCGCATGGTGTCGGGGGACGAGATGTCCTCGCCGCGCTCCCACCGGGCGCGGTAGGTCTCGGCGATGAACTCCCGTCCGGCGCCGAGGCGTTGGGCGGCCAGGTAGGCCAGGTGGGAGACCTCCCAGCGGGGTGCCGGGTCCACCGGCCACACCATCTCCAGGTTCCGGGCCCGGGTCAGGCGCCGGACGTCCTGGAGGATGTAGAGGTGCTTCTCCTTGGACATCGGGACGTACGGCAGCGTGATGTTGCTGCGCTCCAGCTCGTCCAGGGCCGGTGCGTCCGGCTCCCAGAACGGCAGCCAGTCGATCCGCTCGGCCACGTCCGGGTGGTGGTCCACCAGGTCCCGGTAGGCCATCCACGAGTAGGGGCTCCGGAAGGAGAAGTACCAGCGCGGTCCGCGTCGTGCCATCGCCGCCTCCGTTTCTTGGCGTGGTTCGAAGGGCCCGGACGTTCCGAAGAGGTGTCGGCCGGACCCGTCCCGGGGCCTGTCCGGCGGACAGGTCCTAGATGGTGATGCCGCCGTCGATCTGGAGCACCGCGCCGGTGATGTACGCGGCCCGGTCCGAGACCAGGTAGGCGACCAGGTCGGCGACCTCCTCCGCGGTGCCCATCCGGCGCAGCGGGATCGAGGAGAGCGCCTCCTTGCGGGCCTTGTCGTTCATCGCGGCGACCATGTCCGTCTCGATGAACCCCGGGGCGACGGCGTTCACCCGGATGCCGGCCCGGCCGGTCTCCTTGGCCAGGGCCCGGGTGAAGCCGATGATCCCGGCCTTGGAGGCCGAGTAGTTGGTCTGCGTGCCGTGGCCGTAGACCCCGGCGACCGAGGAGATGTTGACGACGGCGCCGCCGCGGCGCTTCATCATGCCGAACACCACCGCGCGGCAGACGTGGTAGACGCCGTCCAGGTTGGTGTCGATGACCTGGCGCCACTGCTCGTCCTCCATCAGGACGAGCGGGTTGTCGCGGGTGATCCCGGCCGCGGTCACGGCCGCGTCGACCGGGCCGAGCAGCTCCTCGGTGGCCTCGATCCAGGCCCGGACCGCGGCGCCGTCGGCGACGTCGACCCGGCTGCCGACGACGCGCACGCCGTGCTCCTCGCCGGTCTTCTCCAGGGTGCGGGCCGCCTCGTCGTCCGAGCGGTAGCAGAACGCGACGTCGAAGCCGTCGCGGGCGAGCGCCCGGACGGTGGCCCGGCCGATGCCGCGCGAGCCGCCGGTGACCAGCGCCACCCGGTGGGTGGTGTCCCCCATGTGATCTCTCCTCAGACGGTGGCCGGGCGCAGCGCCCCGGCCGGGCGGAAGGCCATGACGATCCGGCCGACGGTCATCACGGTCTCGCCGGCCGACCGGGTCTCGCCCTCGAACAGCAGGGTGTCGTCGACCTTGCGGTCCAGCCGGACCAGGTGCTCCAGCACCTCGCCGGGCAGCACCGGGCGGTGGAACTCGACGCCGGTCATGCCGCCGAACAGCATCACCCGGCCGGTCAGCACGTCCGGGTTGGGGTCGTCCCAGGTGGCCAGGACGCCGGCCGACTGGCACCAGGACTCCACCAGCAGCGAGCGCGGGTAGCCGAAGCCCTCGTCCGGGGTGTCCGGGCCGAGCTCCTCGTACCACGGCTCGTTGCAGGTGACCGCCTTGAGCGCGGTCAGCCGCTCGCCGGGGACGAGGTGCACGACGCGGTCCACCAGCAGCATCGGGAAGCGGTGCGGCAGCCGGGCCCGGATCTCCCGCTGGCCGATCACGCCGCCACCTCCGGTTCCGGAGCCGGGGCCGGGGCCGGCCGGCCGTAGCGGAGCCGGACGCTCGCGGCCGGGCCGCGCTCGGTGCTCAGCCTGGCCCGGCACTGCCAGGCGCCGGCCGGGGTCCGCTTCCACTCCATGGCGATCTCCACCCGGTCGCCGGGGAAGACCGGCCCGGTGAACCGGGTGGACTCCACCGCGGCCAGCTCGCCGCCCGCGGCCTCGGCCGGCAGGGTGGCCAGGGCGCCCCGGTGGGTGCACTCGACCAGGCAGACGCCCGGGAAGATCGGGAAGCCCGGGTAGTGGCCGGGCAGCACGGTCTCGGTCCCGGCCACGCGGAAGCGGGCCGCGGTGCGCAGCTCGTCCTCCGCGGGCAGCACCTCGACCGCGCCGCGCAGTGGACCGGCGGCGGGCATCAGGCCGCCTTCGCCGCGGCGAGCCGGTCGAGCAGGACGTCGTAGGCGTTCCGCAGGGTGGTGATCTGCTTGAGGTCCGACTCCGGCAGCTTGACGCCGTACTTCTTCTCCAGCACGACCACGACCTCCAGCGCCATCAGCGAGTCGACCTCAAGGTCGTCGACGAAGCGCGCGTGGTCGGTGACCTCGGCGGTGTCGACGTCCAGCACCTGCGCCACCAGGGCGCGCAGTTCTTCCTTGTCCAGCACGGGTGTTCCGCCTTTCGGTGGGGTTCGGTGGAGCTCAGCGCAGGCCGAGCAGGGCGCAGCCGACGGTGCCGGTGCGGTCCACGGAGGTGATCACGCCGATCCGGCCGGCCGTCTCGGCGGGCCGGTCCGCGGCGTACGACAGCAGGGCGGTGGCCTGGAACGCGGCCGCGGCCGCCCCGGTGTCGCCGATCAGCCCGGTCAGCGTCAGGTCGGCGTACTCCGCCGCCCCGAGCACCTCCCGGACGGCCTCGGTCTCGGCCAGGCCCTCGCGGCCGGGCGCCCCGGAGCGGGCGACGGCGGCCACCTGCCCGGGTTCGACGCCGGCCCGGTCCAGCGCGGCGCGCAGCGCGGCGGCGAGCGCCGGGCCGGTGCCGCCGTCCAGGACGACCCGCAGTTCCACGGCGAGGAGTTCGGCCAGCACCGGCTGCTCCGGGTCCTCCGGGGTGTGCGGCTCGACCAGCAGCATGGCGCAGCCCTCACCGAGCGCGGGTGCGCCGTCGCCGCCGGGCTCGCCGCTGTGGTGCTCCAGCCAGGCGCGGGCCGGGCTGAACTCCTCGGCGGCGCCGCACAGGACGGTCCGGGCGCGCCCGGAGCCGAGCAGCCGGCGCGAGTAGTTGAGCGCGTGCAGGCCGGCCGTGCGGCCGCCCGCGATGGTGGCGTTGGGGCCCTTGAGCTGGTACCAGATGGCGCTCTGGCCGGCGGCGCAGTTCATCACCGTGTTGGGGAAGCGCGCCGGGTCGACGAAGAAGGGCTGCTCGCCGGTGAGCGAGTCGCGGGTGAAGTCCATCATCGACTGGGCGCTGCCGGTGGTGGTGCCGAGCGCGAACGCGGCGCCCTCGCCGGTGCCGACGGCGCGGTTGCGCGGCCCGTCGTCCAGCAGCGAGCCGACGGCGGTGACGGCGAGCCCGGTGACCCGGTCCATCGAGCGGGTGCCCTTCTTGCCGAGCACCTCCCGGATCGAGAAGCCGGGGACGACGTGGCCGGTCCCGTCGGGGGTGGTGCCGTGCTCGGGGCCCAGTGCGGTGACGGTGCCGCGGCGCTCGCGCAGGCCCTCGGTGAAGGCTGCCCGGCCGATGCCGTACGGCGACACGGCCGACCAGGCGGTGATCACCGGGCGTCCGGCGCCCGGGGTGAGGGTGGTCATGACCGTCACCATGTCCTTCCGGTTCGGGGTTGGCGGTTCTGGGGTGTGCTGCGAAGTTCCGTGTGGGCAGCGGTGGTTCAGAGGAAGACGACCATTCGGTAGGTGCTCCAGCGGGCGGCGGTCGCGCCCGGCGGGGCGAGTTCGACGCCCTCGATCACCGGCCGCGGCGAGCCCAGCGCCGCGAGGTCGGGCTCCTCGACCAGGACGCGCACGCCCGCGCCGAGCAGCGTGCGCAACCCCTGGCGGGGGTCGGTGAGGGTGTCCACCGTGCGGTTGCCGATCCGCAGCGACGGCACCGGGCCGGCGTCCAGGGCGTAGCTGACGGCCGAGCCGCGCAGCAGGACGTCGAGCCCGCCGAGCTGGCGGTGCAGCTCGGTGGCGAGGTACAGCTCGTCGAAGAACTGCTTGTCGAGCGCGCCGCGGTAGCCGCGCTCCACGATGGCCAGCACCCGGCCGTCCATCAGATCACCCCCAGCAGCAGGGTCTTGTCGGCGGCCGCGACGTTGGCGGCGTACCCGGCGGGCGGGCGGAGCACCACCTGCGGGAGGTGGTCCACCGCGCCGCGGTCGTCGCTGCAGAACCGGCAGCCGTACCAGTACAGCCGGTCGGGGTAGGCGGTGAGCAGCTCCTCGGCGAGGGTGACCAGCGAGGGGTAGTCCCGGTTCCAGTCGGCGAGGTTGCGGGGCTTGTCCGCGCCGAGCGGGCGCTGGGTGATCAGCGTCGCGTAGCCGCAGGTCCACACCTGTACGGTGGCGCCGCGCTCCAGGAGCGCCTGGGTCAGCCGCAGGGCGGTGGTGACCTGGTCCGATGCGTGGGGGGCGCCCATCAGGGTGACGAGCACGTCCGTGTGCGGAATCTGCCTGGCCACTTCAGTGCCACACCACCCGCACGGCCGGATCGAGGATCCAGCCCGCCACCACGTCCATCCCGACGACCCGGAGCTCGGGTCGCAGGGCGGCCGTGTCGAGGCCGTGCTGGGCGAGCGAGAAGCTGTCCGCGGCGAGGACCCCGCCCTGCTCCTGGAACCGGTCCAGGTCGCTGTCGCTGCCCGGGACGGCGAGCACCACCCCGTCCTGGACCAGGAAGAGGAGCGCGGACTGTCCGGTGAGCACCTGGGTGACCGCGTCGCGCCGGAAGCCGGCGTCCGTCGTGACGCGGCCCTGGCTCTCGATGAGCAGCAGGCGCGGCGAGGCGCCCTCCCAGGCCTCGCTCACGAGCGTGAGCTCACTGCTCTCGTTCACGCCGCCCGGACTCCGTTGATCGCGTCGAGGACGTGCTGGTCGAAGCTGACCAGGCTCCAGTCGCGACGGTTCTCGATCACCGCGTAGCCGTGCACGATGCGGCCGGTGGCGGTCTTGACCAGCTTGCCCTCGCGCAGCACGTAGAAGTCCATCCGCGAGGTGTAGGTGAAGTCCTTGAAGACCTCCTCGACGGTGTAGACCGTGTAGAGGTCCTCCTCCATCAGCGCCTCGTCGAGGACGCGGATGTCGGACCGCGGCACGACCGGGATCCACTTCCGGTCGTCGAGCAGGGTCTTGATGGAGATGCCGCGGTCCGCGACGAAGCGGTCCTTGCCCTCCTCCATCAGCCGCAGGTAGCCGGACATCTGGATGCGCTCGGTGAAGTGGCAGTACGGGTACGGGATGTTCCACTTCCAGGCGTACGCGTTCCGCCCGGCGGTCAGCGCGGCGAGGATCTCCTCCTCGGCGGGCGCGGCGGTGGCCGGCTCGCGCTCCAGGTCGTCGCCGAGCCCGGCGACGGCGAAGCGGGCGAGCTGCTCCGGTACGGCGCCGGCCGCCTCCAGGTAGGTGTCGATCCGGAGCGAGACCCGGACCTTGGAGGTGACGGCCTTGAGGATCTCGCCGCCCCGCTCGATCCGGACGGTGACCTTGAAGCCGATCGTCCCGTCCTCGTCCTTGGTCCACGGCGCGACCTCGGCGGTGGCGAGGTCGTCCATGTGGAAGGCGTGCAGGATGCGGGTGTCGATGGAGACGAGGTCGAGGCCGAGGCCGTGCTCCTCGTAGAGCGCGCGGGCCGGCAGGGCGCTCTGCCGGAAGTGGTCCAGCACGGCCTCCTCGACGAGGTAGTTGACGTGCTTGAACCCGATCCAGGTGCAGATGTTGGAGCCCTCGTAGCGGGGGCGGACCTGGGTGGTGGTGGTCGTGGTCAGCAGCGCCTTGACGGCGGTGTCCGTGACGAGGGTCATCGCTGGAGCTCCATGGCTTCGGGGAGGGCCCGTCCGCGCTGGGGGGACGGGCCGGGGGTGGTGTGGACGAAGTCGGCGACCGCGGCGGCGAACCGCTCCGCCGTGTCGAGCATCGGGAAGTGCCCGCTGCCGGGCAGGACCAGGCACCGCGCGTCGGGCAGGGCGGCGGCCAGGGCCACGCCCTCCTCCGGGCGGGCGGCGAAGTCGGTCTCGCCGGCCAGGACGAGGGTGGGCAGGGTGAGCCGGTCGGTCGCCAGGGCGGGCGTGCGCAGGTACAGGTCGAAGAACCGGAACCAGCCGTACGGCCCGACCCGGTCGCGGACCCGCTCGCCCATGGCCCGGCGGAGGTCGGCCGCGAGCCGGCCGCCGGAGTGCGCCCTGATCCCCTCCTCCATGATCAGGTGGAAGTCGTTCAGGTAGTAGCTGATCGTGTCCCAGTCGAACTGGTCGGCCCGGGACCGGTAGAACGGGGAGACCAGCACCAGCGCCCGGATGCCGTACCGGCGCGGCGCGTCGACGCCCGCCCTGAGCTCCCGGTCGAGCAGGTCGAGCAGGACGTTGGCCGCCATCGAGTGGGCGACCACCACCTCGGCGCCGCCGGGCACCGCCCGCAGCGCCTCGGCGAGCAGGGCGCGCAGGTCGGGCTCCTCGTGCCCGCCGTGCCAGTCGGCGATGGTCTCGGTGCGCCAGGGGAGCCGGGCGGTCCACAGCTGGTGGTCCGCGGGCAGTTCGGGGAGGGCGAGGTCCCAGACGGTGTCGTTGGCGGCCAGGCCGTGCAGCAGCAGGACGCGCGGTCCGCGGCCCCCGGTGCGCTGCTCGACCGAGACCGGACGCCGGTCCGGGCCGGCGGCCGCGGGGTCCGCCGCGCCGTTCACGCGGCTTCGGGGGCGAGCAGGAGCAGGTCGGCGCGGGCGTCGCCGTCCGCGCTGCCGGTGACGGCCTGGACCGGGCCCGGCTCGCCGGCGTCGAAGAAGCCGACGGCGGCGGCGACCTGCAGCAGCCCGGCCGTCCCGGACGCCCGGCCGAGGTGGGCCGGCAGCTCCCAGCGGCGGCCGCGCGCGGCGATCTCGCCGGCGCCGCGGCGGTACCCGCCGAGCACGGCCCGGACGGTCGCGGAGCGGGCGGCGGCGGCCGCCCGGGACTCCACCACCAGGGCCGCCCCGCCGTCCACCGCGCGCTCGCCGCCGAGCAGCCTGCGCACCACCTCGTTGTCCGGCTCGACGCCGAGGACGAGGACGCGCTCGGCCCGGCCGGCGGTGATCAGGGTGGCCGCCCAGTGGACGGCGTCCAGACCGGAGGTCTCGCCGTTGCAGACCATCAGGTTGGGGCCGCGCAGCCCGTAGCGGATCGCCGCCGAGGAGGCGATGACGTTGCTGGAGGCGTTCGGCAGGTCCATCGGCGAGGTGGCCGTGACGGTCTCCTCGCGCAGGGTGTCCAGCGCCCGGGCCACGGTGTCGAGGTTGCCGAAGTTGGAGCTGGCGACCACGCCGACGCTGGTGGCGGGCACGGTGATGCCCTCCTTCTCGTCGGCGCCGAGCAGCCCGGCGTCGCGCAGCGCGGCGGCGGTCAGCGCGTAGCCGAGCTGGGTGGCCCGGTCCTTGTAGCGCAGGCCCTTCCGGCCGACGTGGGCGGCCGGGTCGACGGGGGCGCCGCCGGGGGCGGGGCCCTCGGCCAGGGCCCGGACCGTGTCGGTGCCGGGCAGCAGCACGGCGGCGCCGGTGACCACCACGGTGGTGGTTTCAGTCCTCATCAGGAACCCTCCACAATGGCGACGGCGTTGATCCCGCCGAATCCGAAGGCGTTGAGCTGCGCCACCCGCAGCGATGGCTCGGTGGCCGCCCGTCCGGTGACGAAGCGGAACGGCGCGGCCTCCTCGACCGGCTCGTCCAGGCCCACGGTCGGCGGTACCCGCCCCTCGTTGAGCGCCCGCACGCCGATGATCAGGTTGAGCAGGCCGGACGCGCCGGAGGTGTGCCCGGTCATCGACTTCACCGCGGTCATCAGCGGCGTCGAGGCGTCGTCCCCGAGGACGGCGGCGAGCGCGGCGGCCTCCGCCTCGTCGTTGAGGAGGGTGCCGGTGCCGTGCAGCATCACCAGGTCCACGTCGGCGGGCTTGACCCCGGCCAGGCTGTGGGCGGCGCGCATGGCCTCGGCGATGCCCTCCGGGGAGGGCGCGGTCACGTGGTACGCGTCGCAGTTGACGGCGACTCCGCGCAGCCGGCCGTGCACCCGGGGGGCGCCCTCCTCGTCGCGGCGCAGCACGATCGCGGCGGCGCCGTCGCCCATCAGCACGCCGGTGCGGTTGCGGTCGAACGGCCGGACCCGGTCGGGGGGCGTCGGGTGGACGCGCTCCAGCAGCCCGTACATCGACTCGGTGAGGACGTCGACGCCGGCCACGATGACGGTGTCCGGGGCGTCCTCGCCCTCCTGGTCGAGCAGGTCGCCGGCGAGTGCGAGCGCGTAGAGCGAGGCCGAGCAGGCGTTGGAGAAGGTGTGCGTGACGTCGGCGTTGAACCGTTCCCTGAGGCCGGTGCCGAAGTGCAGCCCGGAGTCGGCGAACGGCGAGCCGTCGCGCCACCACAGCTCCAGCGAGCGCAGTTCGCGCAGGCCGGTGCCGACCAGGATCGGGATGCCGGAGAGGTCCTCGCCCAGTCCGGCGTCGGCGGCCGCCTGGGCGATCGCCTCGTGCAGCAGCCGGCCGGCCCGCCCGGCCACGTCCTGGCCGGGCGCCGGGCGGTCGTCGACCTCGTACGCGTACTGCGCCCGGAACCGGGTGCGGTCGAAGCCGCGCAGCTCGGCGCGGCCGCTGACGCCCGCGCACAGGTTCTCGAAGAGCTCACCGACCCCGGAGCCGGTGGCGGCGACGGCACCCATCCCGATGATCGGGCGGATCGTCATGACGCCTCCTTGATTGCGTCGTACCGGCCGAGCAGGACCGCGGCGTTGTTGCCCCCGAAGGCGAGACCGTTGTTCTGGACGATCCGCAGGTCGGCCTCGACGGCCTGGTTGGGCACGCAGTCGACGTCGCACTCGGGGTCGGTGGTGACATGGTTGATGGTGGGCGGGATGAAGCGGTTCCGGATGGCCAGGGCGCAGCCGATCGCGCCGAGCGCGCTGGCGGCGCCCATGCTGTGGCCGAGCATCGACTTCATCGAGACGGTGCGCGGCGGGGTGTCGCCGAAGACCTGGCGGATGGCGCCCGCCTCGGTGATGTCGTTGGCCTTGGTGCCGGTGCCGTGCGCGGAGATGAGGTCCACCTCCTGCGGCTTGACGCCGGCGTTGTCCAGGGCCAGCCGCATCAGTTCGGCGACGCTGTCCCGGTCGGGCGCCACCTGGTGGTGGGCGTCGCAGTTGAGCCCGTAGCCGAGCACCTCGGCGTAGATGGTGGCGCCGCGCTCCAGCGCGGAGTCCAGCCGCTCCAGGACGAGCACGCCCGCGCCCTCACCGGTGAGGATGCCCTTGCGGTCGACGTCGAAGGGCTGGCAGCGGTCCGGGGCGATGGTGCCCAGCCGGTAGAAGCCGGTGAAGGTCTTGCGGCACATCGCGTCCGCGCCGCCGCAGAAGGCGAACTCGGCCTCACCGGAGCTGACGGCGTCGAAGCCGTAGCCGATGGCGTAGTTGCCGGCCGAGCAGGCGGTCGGGATGGTCAGCGCCTCCACGTCGGTCAGGCCCAGTTCCTGGGCGATGGCGACCGACAGCCGTCCGGCCGGCACCCGCCGGGCGGCCGTCGGGTCGAACGTGCCGGTTCCCTCGGCGAGTTCGCGTTCGACCAGCTGGTCGAGGTCGTAGCTCTCGCCGTCGGTGGTGCCGATGGAGATCAGCCCGCGCCGGCCGCGCAGCCGCGTCAGATCGAGACCCGAGTCCTCCAGGGCCATCCGGGCCGCCGCGGTCGAGAACTGCGCGGCCCGGCCGAGCTGTTCGACGTCCAGCGTGCTGATCCAGTCCCTCGGGTCGAAGCCCGTGATCTCGCATCCGTTCGCGTGGGCGAAGCCCTCGGTGTCGAACACCGAGATGGGCCGGGCACCGCTGCGGCCTTCGCGGAGCCCCCGGAGGAACTCCTGAACGCCGAGTCCGATGCTGGACACCACCCCGAGCCCGGTGAGAACCACCCGGTGCCGCCCCGGCCGGGTGCGGCCGGTGCTGCTCTCTGCCGCCGTCATGGCAACCTCCCCATCCGTCGCAGCGTCGTCCGGCCTACCAGCCGGCCGGCTCCGCCACGACCTCGTAGACGCCCTTGAGGTTGACCATGCGGGGCAGCTCGCTCTGGTTGATGACGACGCCGAAGGCCTTCTCCAGCGCGGCCAGGATCTCGATCGCGCGGAGCGAGTCGGCGTCGTGGTCCTCCTTGAAGAGGCTGGTCTCGGTCACCTCGTCCTCCTCGATCTCGAGAATGTCGCAGACGATTTCCTTGATGGTTTCGAGGCGCTCGTCGCGGGTGGCGGTGGTCATGGTTTTCTCCCCTTTTCAGGATCGTCCCCGCGGGATTGTCCGGCGGGATCGCCGCGGAATGTGCGGCGGGGTGACGCGCACCGAAAGTCTGCGCGCGGTGTTCTTTTCTCACAACGACGGCTGCAACAACCTGCCACCGCCGCCGGGGAATTCGGGTCCGGCCGGCCGGCGGCTATCGGGCCAGCCGGGCGCGGATGTCGGCGATCAGCGCGTCGCGCTGGTCGACCAGGTAGAAGTGGCCGCCCGGCAGCACCTTGAGCTCGAAGCCGAGCGGGGCGGTCCGGGCCCAGCCGGCCACCTCGTCGGGGCCGACGTCCGGGTCGCGGTCGCCGACGTAGCCGACGACGGGGCAGGGCAGCGGGACCCCGGGGCGCGCGGTGTAGCGGGCGACGGCCCGGAAGTCGGCCCGGAGGGCGGGCAGCACCAGGTCGCGCAGGTCCGCGTCGGCCAGCAGCGCGGAGTCGGTGCCGCCCAGCTTGTGCACCTCGGCGAGCAGTTCCTCGTCGGTGCCGAAGGCCGCGGTGCGCGGGGTGAGCAGGTGCGGGGCCTTGCGGCAGGAGACCATCAGCAGCGAGGGCGCGGCGTGGTACCGCTGGGCCAGCCGCAGCGTGACCTCGTAGCCGAGGGTGGCGCCCATGCTGTGGCCGAAGACCGCCAGCGGGGTGTCCAGGTACGGGGGCAGTTCGTCGGCGATCGCGTCGGCGAGGTCCTCCAGGGCGGTCCACGGGTCCTCCGCGATCCGTTCCTGGCGGCCGGGGTAGCGCACCGCGAGCACTTCGACGTCGTCGCCGAAGGCGTGCCCCCAGCTGTGGAAGAAGCCGGCCGCGCCGCCGGCGTGCGGCAGGCAGAGCAGGCGCAGCCGGGGGGTCGTGACGGTGGGGTACCGGCGCAGCCAGATGCTCTCGGTGCCAAGCGCCATGGGGTGGTTCTCCTTGTCGGCGTGGTGGTCGCGGGCGCCGGTCAGCCCAGCGCCGCCGGGCTGTTCAGGGACACCACCTCGGTGTCCGGGGTGATCCGGCGGACCAGTCCCGCCAGGGTCTTCCCGGGGCCGACCTCGACCAGCCGGTGGCAGCCGAGCGGCCCGGTCAGGGTGCGCACGGCCGGCTCCCAGAGCACCGGCGAGGTGAGCTGACGGGTGGCCAGCGCGGGCCAGTCGCAGTCGCCGCGGTACACCTCGGCGTCGGCGTTGGCGACGACCGGCAGGTGGACGGGGGCGAACGCGGTGTTCTTCAGCGCGATCCGCAGCCGTTCCGCGGCCGGGGCCATGTACGGGCTGTGGAAGGCCCCGCCGACCTGGAGGCGGATCAGCTTGGCGCCGATCGAGGGCGCCTCGGCCTCGATCCGGTCGACGCCCCCGGCGGAGCCGGAGACCACCGTCTGGCCGGGCGCGTTGACGTTGGCGACCCACAGCTCGGCGCCGTCCGCGCGGACCCGCTCGACGAGCTCCGCGACCTCTTCCAGCGGGGCCGCGACCAGGACGCCCATGGTGCCCGGGTGCTGCTCGGCGGCCGCCCGCATGGCCCGGCCGCGTTCCGCGACCAGGGCGGCCGCGGCGGGCAGGGTGAGCGCGCCGGCGGCGGTCAGCGCGGCGTACTCGCCGAGGCTGTGGCCGGCCACGGCGGCCACCGGTCCGCCGAGCGCGTCGCGGCGGACCGCCTCCGCGTACGCGACCACGGCGACCGTGAAGACGGCCAGCTGGGCCAGGTCGGTGCGCCGCAGGTGCTCGTCCGGGGTGTCCAGGAGCAGTTCGCGGAGGTCCTCCCCGGTGACCTCGGAGATTTCCCCGACGAGTTCCCAGGACGGGGTTTCCCGCCACGGCTCGCCCATTTTCGCCTTCTGGGTCCCCTGTCCGGGGAACACCAGGCCAATCGGTTTCCGATCCATGGACCCGCCTTCCGCGCCGTATTCACCGGGGGAGCGGGGATCCGCCGCCGGAGGTTTTCCGGAGCGGTGGACCCCCGCGCCGGCGGCCGGCGACTCGGGGGAAGTCGCGGGACGCCGGGAAGGGATTTCCGGCGTCCCGTCCGAGCCGGATTCCCTTTCCGCGGCCCATACAACTGCGGGCGTCGCCCGGGCGGCAACGGACGTTTCAGGAAGCTGCCATCCGGGGGGACCGGACGGGCCGGCCGGCTACTTCGGCGGCACTCCTTCGCCCCCCGGCGGAGCCGGCCGCACCGGGCGCAGCAGGCCGAGTTCGGCGGCGCGCACGCCCGCCTGGAAGCGGGACTGGGCGCCGAGCAGGGCCATGATCTCGGCGACGTGCCGGCGGTAGGTGCGCACCGAGACGGTCAGCTCGCGGGCGGCCACCTCGTCGGTGACGCCGGCCCGCAGCGCGCCGAGGATCTGCTGGGCGAGCGCCGCCCGGTCGCGGTCGCCGAAGACGATCCGCTCGCCGGCCGGTACGGCGTTGCGCCACACGCTCTCGAACAGCGTGCCGAGGGTGTGCAGCACCTCCGGTTTCTGGATCACCGAGGCCCGCACCCCGGTCGCCGCCTCGGCCACCACCAGGGCGGTGGTGCCGTCGACCAGGAGGGCCTGCAGCGGTGGCACCCGGGCGATCCGGATCGCCACCGGCCGTTCCAGGGCGAGCTGTTCCCGGACGAAGTCCTCGTCGACCAGGTGCGGGCTGGTCAGCAGCCGGACCGTGGAGGTCTCGGCGGCCGCGTAGATCAGCTTGCGCTCGGCCTGCTCGCCGCGGTCGGGCTGTTCCTCGGTGCCGGGCATCCGGGCGTGCACGATGTCGATGGTGCGGACCGCGCCGCGGATCAGGGCCGCGGCGGTACGGAGCACGGGGCGGTAGCCGCCGTCCACCGTGGAGATCTGTTGCGCGCGGATGCTGCGGTCCCGGTGGATGGCCACCGTGGACTCGATCAGCGCCCGTACTTCGAGGAGAGCCCGTTCCAGCTCGTCCTCGGCCTTGATGGACACGTCCTGCTCACCGTCCCCCGTTGGTGTTCTCGCTGCCCCGTGGCCGGCCGCAGGGGGCGGGTCACGGTGTCCCCCCGTGGTGGAGAGGGGCGGTGCCGGCCGGGCGGGGCGTCACGCCCCGGCCTCCGGCCCGGGGGACACCCGCGAGGGCGGGCACACCTGTGCGCGTCGTCGTCAGCCGTCGCCGGGCCGCATGGAGCTCCTCCTTCGTCGTGGGGTGCACGCGTTGTGCCGCCGCACCCCGGTGCGGCGGCCCGACCTGATCCTCCGGGCCGGCTACTCGAGGAGCAGCCCCAGTTCGACCGCCCGCACCCCGGCCTGGAAGCGGGAGCTGGCGTTGAGTTCGCGCATGATCTCGGCGACGTGCCGCCGGTAGGTGCGCAGGGACATGTTGAGGTCGCGCGCGGCGGCGTCGTCGGTGTAGCCGTTCCGCAGGCGTTCCAGGATGCGGCGGGTGAGGTCGCCGAGCAGCCTGGGGCTGAGCGCCAGGTGGTCGTCGAGCTTGCGACCGCCGGACCAGGCGCCGGCGAAGAGCAGTTCCAGGGCCCGGACCGCGGCCCGGTCGTTCACGAGGGTGGCCTGTCCCTTGGCGCTGCCGGCGCCGGCCCGGACCAGCGCGGTGGTGCCGTCGGCGATGACGATGTCGCGCAACTCGGCCTCGGAGACCCGGATCTCGAACCGGGCGCCGGGCGACCGGGCGAGCGCGCCGAGCTCCGCGTCGGCGACCTGGGGCGCGCACAGCAGCCGGACGACCGGGCCGGGGGCCAGCTCGGCCAGGGCCTTGCGGGCGATCAGGGCGAAGACGTCGGCATCGGGGAGGGCGACGCAGACGGAGTGCCGGGCGCGGAAGACCAACTGCTCCACGGCCTCGCCGAGCACGGCGACGTCGCTGTGCGGGGCGGTGGTGCCCGGGTCGGGGCGGCGTCGGTAGAGGGAGACGGTGGACTCGATCAGGGCCCGGGCCTGGAGCAGCGTCTTCTCGACGTGTGCGGCGTGTTCCGCGGGCGTGGCGTCGCCCGTTTCGGGCCGCCCGTTCGGCCGCTCGTTCGGCCGCCCGTTCGGCGAACCCGCCGAGGCGCTGGTCACGATGTCCCCCTCACCGTGGTGATCTTCTTTATCAGCAGATTCTTTCTTCAACTGTTCAATCCAGAACGAAAGAAGGTGACGCCCGATCAGATCACCTTTGCCCGACAGTAGTTCTCTTGTTCGAAGTCCGTCAACCATTGTAAAAATGGCCTGGTCAGGGCAGTGGAGAGCGGGTTCGGGAGCGGGCTCGGCCGGCGATGTCGGACAGCGCCGCAGGTCGCCCCTATACCAAGTGCCGATATTCATGCCACCAAAGCGGTGGATCTCCGGCCGGCCTGACACCAAGCTGCATCCACCCCCCGAAATGGAAAACCACCGATTCCGGTTTTATCACGAGTGGTGTCGCCGCCCTCACAGCCCGTTGCGACCTTGTCCCCTTCCGGCCAACCACGAACCGGCCTCGTGGGACGGGCGGACTTCGACTTTACGGTAAGGCCTGTGACCACAAGCCACACGGGGACCAACCAGCTTCACCACCAACCGAGTTCACCCATCACCGGCGCGACGGCGCGGTGGCGGGCGGTGCCGCCGTCGGCACCCCGGCGCTGAACGGCCCTGACACGTCACGCTCGCGGACTCCCGGAGGAGTCCCGTCCCTCGCCCTGTTCGGCGTGTCCCTTCCCCGGCGCGCTGCCTTGAGACCAGGAGACAGACGGCCGTGAATCCCCCCAGAAACCTCACCGACCTGTTGCTCGCCGCCGCCCGGCACCATCCCACCACCGGCCTCGGCCATGCTCTGGGCGCCGCCGGCGCCGGCCTGGTCGAGCAGAGCCACCCCGAACTCCTCCTCGCCGCCCGCCGGATCCTGACCGGCCTGCGCGCGAAGGGGCTGCGCCCCGGCGACCGGGTGGTGCTGATCCTGGACCGCTCCCAGGACTTCCTGCCGGCCTTCTGGGGCGCCGTGCTCGGCGGCTTCGTCCCCTGCCCGCTGGCCGCCCCGGCCGCCGCCGACCCGGAGCGCTGGGCGGCCCAACTCGACCACGTCGCAAGCCTGCTGGACGGCCCGCTGACGATCACCGCCGCGGCCCTCGCGGCCGCCCTCCCGGCGGGCGACGACCGCCCGGTGGCGGTCCTGGAGGAGCTGGACGGCGAGCCCGCGGCGGAGCTGCACCACGCGGCGCCGGAGGACACCGCCGTCCTGATGCTGACCTCCGGTTCGACGAGCAACTCCAAGGCGGTGATGCTCAGTCACGCCAACCTGCTCGCCTCGATGGCCGCGAAGAACGGCCACCACCGGCTCGGCGCCGGGGACGTCACGCTGAACTGGGTCTCCTTCGACCACGTCGCGGCCCTGCTGGAGTGCCACCTGCTGCCGCTGTCCACCGGCAGCCGCCAGGTGCACGTGGCCCCCGCCGTGGTGCTCGGCGACCCGCTGGAGTTCCCGCGGCTGCTCTCCCGGCACGGCGTCACCATGACCTTCGCGCCCAACTTCCTGCTCGGGCTGGTCAACGCGGCCGCCGGCCGGCTGGCGGACTCCGGCGAGCGGCTCGATCTCGGCCGGGTGCGGCAGATCATCAGCGGCGGCGAGGCCGTCGTGGTCGGCACCGGAGAAACGTTTCTGGAGCTCCTCGCGCCGTACGGCCTGGCCCGCGACACGCTCTGGCCCGCCTTCGGGATGACCGAGACCTGCGCCGGCAGCGTCTACTCCCGCCGCGGCTTCCCGGACACCGACCGCGGCGCCGAGTTCGCCAACCTCGGCACCCCGGTGGCCGGCCTGGGCATCCGGATCGCCGACGGGCACGACCGGCCGCTGCCCGAGGGCGCGACCGGCGAGGTCCAGTTCTCCGGCCCGATGATCACCCGCGGCTACTACCGAGACCCGCGGGCCACCGCGGACGCCTTCTCCGCCGACGGCTGGTTCCGCAGCGGCGACCTCGGCCGGCTCGACGACGGGCGGCTGACCCTGGTCGGACGCAGCAAGGACAGCGTCATCGTCAACGGCGTCAACCACTTCAGCCACGACATCGAGGCCGCCCTCGAACCGCTCGACGGCGTCGCCCGCTCCTACGTGGCCGCGTTCCCCACCCGGCCGGCCGGCAGCGACACCGAGCAGCTGGTGATCGCCTTCCACCCCGAGCTGCCGGACGGGGACGACGCCGGCCTGTACCGGGTGCTCAACGCGATCCGCGCCACCGTCGTGACGCACTGGGGCTTCCGGCCCGCCCTCGTCCTGCCGCTGCCCGCCGAGGCCTTCCCCAAGACCAGCCTCGGCAAGATCCAGCGCGCGCTGATGCGCCGGCGCCTGGAGGCCGGCGACTACGAACGGCAGCAGCGCGGAACGGCCGAACTGACGCTGCGCATGCTCGGCGGCCACACCCCGCCCGAGGGCGAGGTCGAGCGGACCCTCGCCGAGATCTACGGCGAGCTGTTCGACTGCGACCCGGCGGAGATCAGCGCCACCGCCGGCTTCTTCGACCTGGGCGGCACCTCGTTGGACATCCTGCGGCTGCGCGCCAAGGTGGCCGAACGGCTGGGCGTCACCGGCCTGGAGGTGATCACCGTGCTGACCGCGCCGACGATCCGCGCGCTCGCCGCCCGGCTCATCGAACCGGCCGGCCCCGGCCCGCGCCCGTACGACCCGCTGGTGCCGATGCAGACCGGGGGCGGCAAGACCCCGCTGTTCTGCGTCCACCCGGGCGTCGGCGAGGTGCTCGTCTTCGTCAACCTCGCCAAGTACTTCGTCGGCGACCGCCCCTTCTACGCCCTGCGGGCCCGCGGCTTCAACGACGGCGAGAAGCCCTTCGTCTCCTTCGAGGAGATGGTCGACAGCTACGTGGACGCCATCCGCGCCACGCAGCCGCGGGGCCCGTACGCGGTGGCCGGCTACTCCTACGGCGCCGCGGTCGCGTTCGAGATCGCCAAGGTGCTGGAGTCGCGGGGCGAGCGGGTCGACTTCGTCGGCAGCTTCAACCTGCCGCCGCACATCAAGTACCGGATGGACGAGCTGGACTTCCCGGAGACCGCCGCGCACCTCGCGCTGTTCCTGGAGCTGATCGACAAGCGGCAGGCCCGCGAACTCCCGGACGCCGTCCGGCACCTGCCCCGGGAGGAGCAGGCGGCCCGGATCATCGGGCTGGCGCCGCCGCGGCGCGTCGCCGAACTCGACCTGGACGCCGCCCGGTTCGCCACCTGGGCGGAGATCGCCGACACCCTGACCGGCCTCGGCCGGACGTACGCGCCGAGCGGCACCGTGCGCTCGATGACGGTCTTCCACGCGATCCCGCTGCGCGGCACCCGCGAGGACTGGCTGAACAACGAGCTGCGCCGCTGGGACGAGCACAGCCGGGAGGAGAACCGGTACCTGGAGGTGCCGGGCGAGCACTACACCCTGATGGGACCGCGCCACGTGGCCGCCTTCCAGGCGGTCCTGCGGCGGGAGCTGGACCGCGCACTCGCCGGGGCCGACGCCCTCGCGGTGCGGCGGGGAGTGTGAGGGAACCGATGACGACGGGGGACGATTTCATGCGGGGCGGGAAGATCCTGATCACCGGCGGCACCGGGCAGGTCGCCCGGCCGGTCGCGGAGGCACTGGCCGAGCGGAACGAGGTCTGGTGCATCGGCCGGTTCGGGGCACCGGGCGTCGAACGGGAGCTGGCCGCCCGGGGCGTCACCACCCGGCGGTGGGACATGGCGGACGGCTCGGACCTGGCGCTCGCCGGGCTGCCGGAGGACTTCACCCACGTGCTGCACTCCGCCGTGCACCGCGGCGAGGACGGCGACTTCAACGCCACGGCCGAGATCAACGCGGTGGCCACCGGCCGGCTGATGACGCACTGCCGCACCGCCGAGGCGTTCCTCTACGTCTCCACCGGCGCCCTCTACAAGCGGCAGACCCTGGACCACGCCTACACCGAGGACGACCCGGTGGACGGCTCCGCCGACTGGCTGCCCGCCTACCCGATGGGCAAGCTCGCCACCGAGGGCGCGGTGCGCGCCTTCGCCCGGGTGCTCGGCCTGCCCACCACCATCGCGCGGCTCAACATCGCCTACGGACCGGGCAGTTACGGCGGCGTGCCGATGCTCTACTTCAAGGCGATGCTGGCCGGGCAGCCGATCGCGGTGCCGCTGGAGGGCCAGAACTGGTGCTCCCCGCTGCACACCGACGACCTGGTGGCGCAGGTGCCGCCGCTCTGGCGGGCCGCCTCGGTGCCGGCCACGGTGGTCAACTGGGGCGGCGACCAGCCGGTCGGGATCACCGACTGCATCCGCCACCTGGAGGAGCTGACCGGGGTCACCGCCGATCTCGTCCCGAGCGAGGTCACCCGGGAGACCTACCGGTTCGACCCGACGCTGCGGCGCCGGCTGACCGGCCCGTGCACCGTCGACTGGCGGGACGGCATCGAGCGGACCCTGCGGGCGATGCACCCGCGGCACGTCGGCGCCGGCCGGCTCGTCGCGGCGAAGGGATGAGGGGCGTCATGACGGACATCAGCGACCGCACGCCCGCCGCACCGAGCGGCGCCGACGCCCGGAACCGGGCCGTGATCGAGCGCGCCTACCGGGCCTTCCACGACCGCGACGTGGCGGCCCTGCTGGGGACCCTCGACCCGCAGGTCGAGTGGGTGCACCCGGACGGCATGGCCGACTACGGCCTCGGCGGCACCAAGCACGGCCACGCCGGGGTGCTCGACTTCCTCTCCAGGGTGCCCGCGGTGGTCGGCGGGATGCGGCTCGAACCCCAGGAGTTCGTGGCCGCCGGCGACCGGGTGGTGGTCTTCGGCGTCCGGCAGGTCACCTCGGTGCGCGGGACGACCGAGACGCTCCCCTTCATCCACTCCTGGACCCTGCGGGACGGCGCGGCGGTCCGGATGGAGGACGTCTTCGACACGGTCCTGTTCCGCCGCGTCATCGAGAGCTGACCGGCCGCGCCGGGACCGCCGCCTCAGCGGTCCCGGCGCGCCACGAAGTCGCAGATCGAGTCGAGCACGTCCCGCGCCGGCCCGTCCGGCACGTCGGCGAGCGCGGCCCGGGCCAGCCCGAGCTGGTCGTGCATCATCGCCCGGGCTTCGGCCATCGCGTCCGACGCCCGCAGCTGGGCCAGCAGCCGCCGGTGCTGCCGGGCGGTGGTGGGGCGGCCGGAGGTCAGCAGCTCGCGCAGCTTGCGGGCCTTCGGCCGCTCGTCGGCCAGCGCGAGCAGGACCGGGAGGCTCGACACCCCGGCCGCGAGGTCCTTGCCCTGCTCCTTGCCGGACACCGAGGAGTCCGAGGTGATGTCGAGCAGGTCGTCGGAGATCTGGAAGGCGAGGCCGAGGTGCTCGCCGTACTCGCCGAGCGCCCGGACGAGCACGTCGGGGGCGGCGGCCTGGACGGCGCCGAGCCGCAGCGAGACGGAGATCAGCGAGGCCGACTTGCCGGAGATGACGGCGAAGTAGTGCGCCAGCGCGTCCGCGGGGGAGGAACCGGCGGCGGGCCCGGTGAGCTCCCGCACCTGACCCGCGACCAGCCGCTCGGTGACCCGGGTGTGCAGCAGCAGGCCCTGCCGCTCCAGCCCGGCCGCGATGGCGCCGCCCTTGGCGAGCAGCCAGTTGCCGGTGAGGACGGCGGTCCGGTTCCCGTGCACGGCGTTGACGCTGGGGGCGCCGCGGCGGGTGCCGGCCTGGTCCATCACGTCGTCGTGGCAGAGCGACGCGGCGTGGACGAGCTCGACCAGCATCGCGGCGTCGGTCACCCCGGGCCGGGCGTGGTCCCCGAACTCGGCGCCGAGCAGCACCATCAGGGGGCGCAGCCGCTTGCCGCCGCCGGTGACCACCTGGCCGGCCAGCGCGGCCACGGCCGGGTGCCGGGCCTCGGCCACGCAGGCGCGCAGCTGGTCCTCGGTCGCCTCCAGGCCCCGGCGCAGCCGGGCCTCCAGCTCCGGATCGCACTCCGCCATCCCGGCGAGCGAGCCCCGGTCGTGGGCGGTCCTCGTCAACACGGCCATGGTCATCCCCCCGTTTCCGAACCGAGCACGGCCTGGCACGGTCCTCTGCAATCTACGGGACGTCTCGCGTGCCGACCGAGGGGGGTGGCAGGTAGCTGCGGAAACGGGCTTTCCGGGGGTCGTCACCGCCGGTCCCCGGAGGGGCCACCGGGCCGTGGCCCAGCGGTTCCTGACGACGGTAGGACAAATATGACTGGCTTGTATGCTCCGAGAGGGCCCCTTGTGACTGCGGGGGCTCCGGAGGGGATGCGGGGGCAGGTCCCGGGGGGCGTTCATCGGTCATTACGACCTTCGTATGTGCAACCCGACGCCGGTTCCGGCCGTCTCTCTGTGTGCAGTGCGCCCGGACGTACGGGTGCCGCGTCCACCGGTGAAAGGTACACGGATGTCAGGTCAGTGGGGCGAGGGTCCGGCTCGTGGTGACGACGCGCCCGGTGCGCTCACGACCGACGGTGGCGACGCCGGGGTGCCGCAGCCGCGGACCGGGGGGCGGGCCGAGGCGCGGCGCGCGGCCCAGGGCAAGGGCGGCCAGCCGGCGCCCGAGGCACCGGCGGCCGGCGGCCGGGCGGCGGCCCGGAACAGCCGCAAGCCCAAGAAGAACGTGAAGAAGATCGTCGCCTGGTCGGCGGCCGGCGTGCTGGTGCTGATAGCCGGCGCGGGCGGCGCGATCTACTTCAAGCTCAACGGCAACATCAAGGCCTTCGACGGCGACGCCATCGCCACCGACCGGCCGCCGGAGGCGCAGGCCGACGCGGACGGCAACAAGCCGGTGAACGTCCTGCTGATCGGTTCGGACAGCCGCGGCAAGAACAACGCCGACCTCGGCGGCGGCGAGGACGGCGGCGCCCGCTCGGACACCACGATCCTGCTGCACGTCTACGCCGACCACAAGCACGCCGTCGGCATCTCCATCCCGCGCAACGCCATGGTGGCGATCCCCTCCTGCAAGCTGCCGAACGGCAAGTGGACCAAGGGGACCGGCAGCGACCTCTTCAACGCCGCGTTCTCGACCGGCGGCAGCGACGACGGCAACCCGGCCTGCACCCAGAACACCGTCGAGAAGCTCACCGGCATCCGCGTCGACCACACCATCGTGGTCGACTTCCAGGGCTTCTCCGCGATGACCAAGGCCGTGGACGGCGTGGACGTCTGCCTGCCGAAGGCGATCTACGAGGGGGACATCAACCCCAACCTCCCGAAGAAGGGCAACGAGGTCCTCAAGGCGGGCCAGCAGAAGGTCGAGGGGCAGCAGGCGCTCGACTACGTCCGCCTGCGGCACGGCATCGGCGACGGCTCCGACGTCGGCCGGATGAAGCGTCAGCAGGCCTTCCTCGGCTCGCTCGCCTCGAAGATCAAGAAGCAGGGGCTCAACCCCACCACCCTGCTGCCGCTCGCCGACGCCGCCACCAAGTCGATGACCGTCGACCCCGGCCTCGACTCGGTGGACAAGCTGATGTCCTTCGGCCTGTCGCTGAAGAACATCGACATGCACGACCTCAAGTTCGTCACGCTGCCCTGGCGCTACCGCACCCAGGACAAGAACATCGACATCGTCCAGCCGGACGCCAACAAGCTCTGGGACACCCTCAAGGCCGACCGGACCATCGACGGCCAGAACGCCACCGGCCAGCAGCCCGACGCGCCCGCCACCGGCACCGCCGCCGCGACCACGCCCGCCGCGCCGACCGCGACCGGGTCCGGGCCCTCCCCGGCGGCCGACGCCGGCAACGCCTCGATCAAGGTGACCGTCTACAACGGGACCACCACCAAGGGGGCGGGGGACAGGGCGAGCGAGGTGCTCAAGGCGGCGAAGTTCACCGCCACCAAGGCGGGCAACGCGGCCAGCCTGAAGTACGCGACCACGATGATCGAGTACGGCTCCGGGCAGAAGGCGAACGCCGAGAAGGTCGCCGCGCTGTTCCCCGGGGCGACCGTCGAGGCCGGCTCCTCGCCGGGCGTCACGCTGATCGTCGGCAAGGACTTCGCGGCGGCCAACGCCGGCGGCGCGGTTGCCCCGGGCACCGCCGGCGGCGGCCCGACCACGCCCGCCGCGCCGTCCCCGCTGCCCACCAGCGTCACCGGCGACGCCCGCTCGGCGGACGACGACATCTGCTCCAACGTCTCCTACGGCTGACGCGCGGTGGCGGCGGCGGGGCCGCACCGGGCCCGGGGTGTGCCGACCCCGGGCCCTGTGCCATGGTGGCCGGAGGGGGACCGAGCAGGGGGGCGCAGGCCCGAAAGGCGGACCTCATGGCCGAGATCGCCCTGCAGTTCGACATCGCGGCACCCCGCGCCGTCGTCCTCGCCGCGCTGAACACCCACGACGGCCTCACCAGCTGGTGGACCACCGAGGTGGACCGCGAGGGCGACGTGCTGCTCTTCGACTTCCCCGACGTCCCCGAGCCGTTCCGGCTCCGGCTCGAACGCGCCGACCAGGACCGCGTGGTCTGGACGAACGTCGGCACCTTCCCGCCGCACTGGGCGGGCACCTGGATCAGCTGGGACCTCGCCGAGCAGCCCGACGCGCCCGACCGCACCCGGCTGCTGTTCCGCCACGGCGGGTGGCAGCCCGGCAGCGAGGACGGCGTGCCGATGGTGGCCGGCACCTGGGCCGAGCTGATCGTCCGGCTCAAGGACTACGCCCAGAGCGGCAAGGTGCAGCCGTACTTCGTGAAGCCGCCCCAGCACGCCTCGTGACCCGGCGCGCTCATGATCCGGCACGCCGTGTGACCCCCGGCGCGCCGGTTTCCCCGGGGTCGCCCGCCGGGCGCCGTCCGGTGGCGCGCCGCTGCCGGCCCGGCGATGGTGGGCGGTGTACCGCCGTCCGGCCGCCCGCCCGCGGAGGACCCGTGCTCCTGGAGGCCCCGCAGTGCCCGTAGTCACCGCTCCGTACAAGCCCGGTACGCCCTGCTGGGTCGACCTGATGGCCGGCGACCAGCAGGCCGCGCTCGACTTCTACCGCGACCTGTTCGGCTGGCAGGGCGAGATCGGCCCGCCCGAGTTCGGCGGTTACGCCGTGTGCGCACTGAACGGCCGGCCGGTCGCCGGGATCATGGCCCGGACGGCCCCCGAGGGCCAGCCCCTCCCGCCGGTCGCCTGGACCACCTACCTGGCCTCGGACGACGCCGACGCCACCCAGAGCGCCGTCGCCGGGAACGGCGGCACGATCCTCTACCCGGTCATGGACGTCGGCACGGTCGGCCGGATGCTGGTCGCCGCCGACCCGACCGGCGCGGTGTTCGGCGTCTGGCAGAAGCTGGACTTCATCGGCGCCGGCATCGTCAACGAACCCGGCGCGCTGGTCTGGAACGAGCTCAACACCGGCGACACCGACGCGGCCGGCCGCTTCTACCACCGGGCCCTGGGCCTGCGCCCGGGGACGGTCCAGGGAATGGAGGGCTACTACTCGCTCAACGTCGGCGACCGCACCGTCTGCGGCATGCAGCAGGTCCCCGACTACCTCGCCCCCGGCACGCCCGCGCACTGGATGACCTACTTCTCGGTGGACGACACCGACTCCACCGTGGACGCCCTGGTCAAGGCCGGCGGCTCGGTGATCCAGCCGCCGTTCGACATGCAGTCCGGCCGGATGGCGGTCGTCCAGGACCCGCAGGGCGCCGTCTTCGCGATGATCGCCGCGCCGCCCACGCCCTGAGGCGGGCCCCGCCCCGCCCGCTCCGGCCCCGGTGACCGCCCGAGCCGCCCGTTCCCGCGACGCGCCGCCGGGAATCGGCGGCTTCCCCGCGTCCGCGGGTGAGACTGCACCCATGCTGGGGCTTCCGGACGACATCCGCGCTTTCCTCTTCGACCTCGACGGGGTGCTCACCCAGACCGCGAAGGTGCACGCCGCGGCCTGGAAGGACACCTTCGACGCCTTCCTGCGCGCCGAGGCGGCCCGCACCGGCGAGCCGTTCGTGCCCTTCGACGCCGTCGTCGACTACGACACCCACGTCGACGGCCGCCCGAGACTCGACGGCACCCGGGCCTTCCTGCACAGCCGCGGCGTCGACCTGCCCGAGGGCACCGACGCCGACCCGCCCGGCACCCGCACCGTGCACGGCATCAGCCTGGCCAAGAACGACACCGTGCTGCGGATGATCCGCGAGCAGGGCGTCCAGCCCTACCCGGGCTCGGTGGCGTACGTGCAGCGGCTGCGCGCCCACGGGCTGCCCAGCGCGGTCGTCTCGTCCAGCGCCAACTGCCGGGACGTGCTGCGCGCCGCCGGGATCGAGGAGCTGTTCGACGTGATCGTGGACGGCGTCGTCGCCAAGCGCGAGAATCTGCCGGGCAAGCCCGCGCCCGACACCTACCTGGCCGCCGCCCGCGCCCTGGGCGTCGAGCCCGCGCACGCCGCCGTCTTCGAGGACGCCCTCGCCGGGGTCGCCTCCGGCCGGGCCGGCGGCTTCGGGGCGGTGGTCGGCGTGGACCGCACCGGCCAGGCCGCCGAACTGCGCCGCGACGGCGCCACCGTGGTCGTCACCGACCTCGCCGAGCTGCTCGAAGGAGACACGGCATGACCGGCCTGGACAACTTCAGCGTCGACCCCTGGCAGATCGCCGAACAGGGCCTCGACCTGGAATCGATGGCCCGCGCCGAGTCCCTCTTCGCCCTCTCCAACGGCCACATCGGCCTGCGCGCCAACCTCGACGAGGGCGAACCGCACGGCCTGCCCGGCACCTACCTGAACGGCGTCTTCGAACTCCGCCCGCTGCCGTACGGCGAGGGCGGCTACGGCTACCCGGAGTCCAGCCAGAGCGTCATCAACATCACCAACGGAAAGATCATCCGGCTGCTGGTGGACGACGAGCCCTTCGACCTCCGGTACGGCGAACTGCTCGGCCACCGCCGCTGGCTGGACTTCCGGGACGGGCTGCTGCGGCGCGAGGCCGAGTGGACCTCCCCGGCCGGGCGGACCATCAGGGTGAACTCGACCCGGCTGGTCTCGCTCACCCAACGGGCCGTCGCCGCCGTCGAGTACACCGTCGAGGCGGTGGACGCGCCGATCCGGATCGTCCTGCAGTCGGAGCTGGTCGCCAACGAGCAGCTGCCCGGCGGCCCCGAGGGCGACCCGCGGGCCGCCGCCGTGCTGGAGGCCCCGCTGATCGGGGAGGTGCACCACGCCGGCGGCAGCAAGGCCGTCCTGGTGCACCGCACCCGGTACAGCGGCATCCGGGTCGCCGCCGGGATGGACCACGTCATCGAGGGCCCGGAAGGGCTGGACACCGTCGCCGAGGCGGAGGCCGACCACTGCCGGATCAGCGTCACCACCCTGCTCCGGCCGGGCGAACGGCTGCGACTGGTGAAGTTCATGGCCTACGGCTGGTCCGCGACCCGCTCGCAGCCCGCCGTCCGGGACCAGGTGGAGGCCGCGCTGACCGCCGCCCGGTACACCGGCTGGGACGGGCTGGTGGCCGAACAGGCCCAGTTCCTCAAGGAGTTCTGGGAGACCAGCGACGTCGAGATCGAGGGCGACGTCGAACTCCAGCAGGCCGTCCGGTTCGCCGTCTTCCACGTCCTCCAGGCCGGCGCCCGGAGCGAGGAACGGGCCATCCCCGCCAAGGGGCTGACCGGCCCCGGCTACGACGGCCACAGCTTCTGGGACACCGAGACCTTCGTCCTGCCGGTGCTCACCTACTGCCTGCCGGCCGCCGTCAACCAGGCGCTCCGCTGGCGCTACACCACCCTGCCGCTGGCCCGCGACCGGGCGGCCCAACTCGGCCTCGCCGGCGCGGTGTTCCCGTGGCGGACGATCCGCGGCGAGGAGTGCTCCGGCTACTGGCCGGCCGGCACCGCGGCCTTCCACATCGGCGCCGACATCGCCGCCGCCGTCGCCCGCTACGTCCGGGCCACCGGGGACGCCGAGTTCGAGCGCGAGTACGGGCTGGAACTGCTCGTCGAGACCGCCCGGATGTGGCGCTCGCTCGGCCACCACGACGCCATCGGCAAGTTCCGCATCGAGGGCGTCACCGGGCCCGACGAGTACAGCGCCGTCGCCGACAACAACGTCTTCACCAACCTGATGGCGCAGACCAACCTGCGCGCCGCCGCCGAAGCGGCCGCCCGGCACCCGGGCGAGGCCGCCGCGCTCGGCGTCGACACCGAGGAGACCGCCGCCTGGCGGGACGCCGCCGCCGCGATGTTCATCCCGTACGACGAGAACCTCGGCGTCCACCCGCAGGCCGACGGCTTCACCGACCACCAGGTCTGGGACTTCGAGCGCACTCCGCCGGAGAACTACCCGCTGCTGCTCCACTACCCGTACTTCGACCTGTACCGGAAGCAGGTGGTCAAGCAGGCCGACCTGGTCCTCGCCATGCAGGTCCGCGGCGACGCCTTCACCGACGAGCAGAAGGCCCGCAACTTCGCCTACTACGAGCGGCTGACCGTCCGCGACTCCTCGCTCTCCGCCTGCACCCAGGCGGTCATCGCCGCCGAGGTCGGGCAGCTGGACCTCGCGTACGACTACACCGCCGAAGCGGCCCTGATGGACCTGCACGACCTCGGCGGCAACACCCGCGACGGCCTCCACATGGCCTCGCTCGCCGGGGCCTGCATCGCCCTGGTGGCCGGCTTCGGCGGGCTCCGCGACCACGGCGAGATCCTCAACTTCCGGCCCCGGCTGCCGTCCGGGCTGATGAAGCTCAGCTTCTCGCTGCTGGTGCGCGGCCAGCTGCTGGGCGTCCGGATCACCCACGAGGGCACGACGTACACGCTGCGCCGCGGCGAGGTGATCCACCTGCGGCACGACGGCGAGGGGGTCCAGGTGAAGGCCGGCACCCCGGTCACCGTGCCCACCACCGTCCCGCCGGCCCAGCCGCGCTGCAGCCAGCCACCCGGCCGCGAACCGTCCCGCCGCCAACCCCAGGCCGGCGTCGCCGCCGGCACCCTCAGCCCGGGCCCCGACCACCTGGCCGCGGAGTAGCCGGCCGTCCCGTCCCGCCCCCTCCCCCGGAGGCCCGACCACCCCTCGGGCGCCCGCCCCCGCTCCCCTCGGGCCCTCACCCCTTCGGCCCCGTCCCGGGTGCGCCGCCGGCGCTCCCGCCGGAGGGTGCAGGTGTCCTGTGGCGAGCGGCGGCCGGCGAAGGAGTCCCCCCGTGGTGAGTGTGGCCGAGCAGATGGTGGAGGTCCTCCGGCAGGCCGGCGTGGAGCGGGTGTACGGCGTCGTCGGCGACAGCCTCAACCCGGTGGTGGACGCGATCCGCCGGGCCGAGGGGATCGGCTGGGTGCACGTCCGCAACGAGGAGGCCGGTGCCTTCGCCGCGGCCGCCGAGGCCGAGCTCAGCGGCCGCCTCGCGGTCTGCGCCGGCTCCTGCGGCCCCGGCAACACCCACCTGGTCCAGGGCCTCTACGACGCCCAGCGCAGCGGCCTCCCGGTCCTCGCGCTCGCCTCGCACATCCCGTCCGCCCAGATCGGCACCGGCTTCTTCCAGGAGACCCACCCCGAGCGGGTGTTCACCGACTGCAGCAGCTGGTGCGAGCTGCTCTCCGTCCCCGCCCAGCTGCCCCGCCTGCTCCGGATCGCGATCCAGCACGCGCTGGGCGCCCACGGCGTCTCCGTGCTGGCCTTCCCCGGCGACGTCGCCGCCCTGCCCGCCGCCGGTCCGACCGGGACCAGCCACTTCCTCACCGAGCAGGCGGTGGCCGCCCCGCCGTGGTCCCAGGTGCAGGCGCTGGCGCGGGCCCTCAACGAGGCCCGCCGGGTGGCCCTGTTCTGCGGTGCGGGCGTGCGCGGGGCGCACGCCGAGGTGATGGAGGTCGCGGGGGTCCTGAACGCGCCGGTGGGGCACTCGCTGCGCGGCAAGGAGTGGATCCAGTTCGACAGCCCGTACGACGTCGGGATGAGCGGCCTGCTCGGCTACGGCGCCTGCCACGAGGCGCTGCACGCGGCCGACCTGGTGCTGCTGCTCGGCACCGACTTCCCGTACGACTCCTTCCTGCCGCAGGCCCGCACCGTCCAGGTGGACCACGACGCGACCCGGCTCGGCCGCCGCACGGCCCTGGAACTCGCCGTCCACGGCGACGTCTCGGCGACCCTGCGGGCCGTCCTGCCGCTGTTGGAGCCCAAGCGGGACCGCGGCTTCCTGGACGAGATGCTGCGCAAGCACTGCCGCGCCCTGGAGGACGTGGTCGGTGCCTACACCCGGGACATCGAGAGGCACCTGCCGATCCACCCCGAGTACGTGGCCTCGGTGCTGGACGAGGTGGCCGCGGACGACGCGGTGTTCACCGTGGACACCGGGATGAACAACGTCTGGGCCGCCCGCTACCTCCAGCCGAACGGCCGACGCCGGGTGATCGGCTCCTTCCTGCACGGCTCGATGGCGAACGCGCTGCCGCACGCGATCGGCGCTCAACTGGCCTGCCCCGGACGGCAGGTGGTGGCCATGGCGGGCGACGGCGGGCTCTCGATGCTGCTCGGTGAGCTGCTCACGGTGGCGAAGCACCGGCTGCCGGTGAAGACGGTGGTCTTCAACAACGGCGCGCTCGGCATGATCAAGCTGGAGATGCTGGTCTCCGGCTACCCGGAGTCGGAGATCGACAACGGGGACGTCGACTACGCCGGGATCGCCCGGGCGATGGGCATCCCGGCCAAGCGGGTGACCGAGCCGGCCCGGGTCCGGGAGGTGCTGGCGGAGGCCCTGGAGCGGCCGGGTCCGGCCCTGGTGGACGTGGTCACCGACCCGAACGCGCTCTCCATCCCGCCGCACATCACCGCCGCCCAGTTGAAGGGCTTCGCCCTGGCGGCCGGCCGGACGGTGCTCTCCGGCGGGGTCGGGCGCATGATCGACCTGGCCCGGAGCAACCTGCGGAACATCCCCCGGCCGTAGGGCGGCGGGGGCGGAACGCGGTCACATCGGGATGCCGTCGAAGGGCTTTTGCCTCTGAGGCAAATTTCTTGCCCGCTCGGCACGCGAGGTGTCCACTGGTCACATGACCACCAGCCCACCCGGCCCCTCCGCCCCCGGCGACCAGTTCGACGACCAGGAGGTCGCCGGCCTCGCCGCGAGGCTGCGCGAGCACCGGCTCAGCAGCCGGCTCACGCTCGAGGTGGCCGCCGCCCGGGTCGGACTCTCCCCAGCCTATCTGTCCCGGCTGGAGACCGGCCGCCGACAGCCCTCGCTGCCGGTCCTGCTGGGCCTCGCCCGCGCCTACGGCACGTCCGTCTCCGGCCTCCTCGGCGAGGCCATGGTCGAGCCCGACCCGGTGGTGCGCGGCGGCGCGATCGAACCCGGCCGCGCGGGCGGCTGGGGCTACCGCCGGGCCGGCGCCCCCGGCCGGGCCATGCAGGCGCTGCGCGTGCACGTCCCCCCGGGCGTGCAGGACGCCGTGGTCCGGGTCCACCCCGGCGAGGAGTGGCTGTACGTCCTCCAGGGCCGGCTGAAGCTGACCCTCGGCGACCGCGTCCACCTCCTCGCGGAGGGCGACTCCGCGCACTTCGACTCGCTCACCCCGCACTGCATCGCCGCCGACTCGGCGGACGGGGTCGAGCTGCTCTTCGTCCACACCCTGCTGCAGAGCCCCGGCGGCGAACTCTGCCTCGGCGGCGGCCCTGCCGCGCCCCACTGACCTGTCGTCAGAACTCCCGGAGGAGATCTCCCATGGCTGATCCCACCACCACCGCCGTCCCCACCGCCGTCCCCACCGCCGTTCCCGGCGCCGCGGCGACGCCCGTGGCCGCCCCGAAGACCGTCGACGCCGGCAAGTGGGCCAACCGCCGCGTCGGCGTCCGGGTGCTGATCTACATGGTGGCCACGCACGCCTTCGCGGGGTTCATCATGCTGCTCTTCGAACTCGGCAACCGCAACAAGTAGCCTGCCGCGCCCGGCAGTCGGGACGGTCCGGCCGGTCCGGGACGGTTCGGCCGCGCGCTCCTCACGCCCGCCGGAGCAGCTCGCAGAGCGCGTCCAGCGCGCCCGGGAAGGTGCGGTCGGGCGGGGTGCCGTAGCCGACCACCAGGGCGGGCGGGGCGTCCGGGGCGAGTGCCGGGTCGGCGAGGTGCCAGCCGAGACCGCTGACGACCAGGCCGGCGGCCTCCGCGCGGGCCAGCAGCTCGGCCTCCGGCACCGCGCCGGGCGGCAGTTGCAGGACGGCGTGCAGTCCGGCGGCGATGCCCGTCACCTCGACGTGCGGGGCCCGTTCGGCGAGCGCCGCGACGAGCTGGTCGCGCCGGCGCCGGTAGTGCAGCCGGGAACGGCGGACGTGCCGGTCGTAGGTGCCGGAGGTGATCAGTTCGGCGAGGGTGAGCTGGTCGAGCACCGGGGCCATGCCGTCCGCCAGCCGCTTCAGCCGGGCCACCGGTTCGACCAGCGCGTCCGGCAGTGCCAGCCAGCCCAGCCGCAGTCCGGGGGCGAGGCTCTTGGCCGCCGTGCCCGCGTACACCACCCGCTCGGGGTCGAGCGCCTGCATCGCGCCGAGCGGCTGCCGGTCGTAGCGGAACTCGCCGTCGTAGTCGTCCTCGATCACGTACCCGTCGTGGGCGCGTGCCCAGCTCACGGCGGCGGCCCGGCGTCCGGCGGCCAGCGCGGCGCCGGTCGGGTACTGGTGGGCGGGGGTGAGCAGGACGGCGCCGGGCCGGGCGTCGAGGAGGTCGGTCCGGGCCCCGGAGCAGTCCACGGGCAGCGGGAGGGTGGCCAGTCCGGTGGCCCGCACGGTGTCGCGCTGCGGCGGCAGCCCGTACGCCTCGACGGCGAGGGCCCGGCCGTCCCGCTCGCGCAGGGCGGCGCACAGCAGGCCGAGGCCCTGGGTGAACCCGGCGCAGACCAGCAGGTGGTCGGGGTCGGTGCGGACCCCGCGCACCCGGGCCAGGTAGGCGGTGAGCGCCTCCCGCAGCTCGATCCGGCCGAGCGGGCTGCTGTAGTCGAAGGCCTCGTGCGGGGCGGTGGCGAGCGCGCGCCGGGCGGCGGACAGCCAGGCGCCGCGCGGGAACAGCGAGACGTCCGGGCGGCCGGGCATCAGGTCGTACCTGCCGTGCCGGCGGTCGCGCGGCGGGTGGGCGGCGCGCCGGCCGGGGCGCGGCGTCGTCCGCTCGGCCACCGTGGTGCCCGAGCCCTGCCGGGAGGTGAGCCAGCCCTCGGCGGTGAGCTGACCGTACGCCTCGACCACGGTGTTGCGGGCGATCCCGAGGTCCTCGCCGAGCGCCCGGGAGGACGGCAGCCGGGTGCCGGGCGCCAGCCGCCCGTCCTGCACCGCTTCGCGCAGCGCGTCCTCCAGGGCCGCCCGCAGCCCGGCCCCGGCGGCGCGGCGGCCGGTGAGGTCGAGGTGCAGGTCGCCGCCGAAGGTCGTCCAGGAGGCGTTCCGGGAGGCGCTCCGGGAGGCGTGCCTGGGGGTGCTCATGGGCGGTGGGCCCCGTTCCGTGCGTTCCGTCGCCGATGCTGTCCGTACCGCGATTATCGCGCTCTCCCGCGGGCGGCCGGCCGCGTCCTGACCGGGAGCGGGCACGCCGAGGAACGCCGGGTGCCCGCTCCGCCCCGGCGGTTATCGTCCTCACAGCACCGACGGACCAGAGCTGGGGGATGTGACGGGTGAGCGGGGACGAATTCCGGGCGCGGCGGTTCGAGGAGCACCGGCCCCAACTGCGCGCGGTGGCCTACCGGATGCTCGGCTCGCTCAGCGAGGCCGAGGACGCGGTGCAGGAGACCTGGCTGCGGCTGAGCCGCACCGACACCACCGCGGTGGCGAACCTCGGCGCCTGGCTGACCACGGTGGTCGGCCGGATCTGCCTGGACCTGCTGCGTTCCCGCACCGCCCGGCGCGAGGACCCGCTGCAGGGCGAGGACGGGCAGGTCCGGCTGCCCGATCCGGTGGTCGGGCCGGCCTCCGGCGCCGTCGACCCGGAGCACGAGATCCTGATGGCCGACTCGGTCGGCATCGCGCTGATGGTCGTCCTGGAGACCCTGGCCCCGCCCGAGCGGCTCGCGTTCGTGCTGCACGACCTGTTCTCCGTCCCCTTCGACGAGATCGCGCCGATCCTCGGCCGCACCTCCGCCTCCACCCGGCAGCTCGCCAGCCGCGCCCGTCGCCGCGTCCAGGGCGCCGCCCCGGCCCCCGACACCGACCGGGCGCGGCGCCGCGAGGTGGTGGAGGCCTTCCTCGCCGCCTCCCGCGCCGGGGACTTCGACGCCCTGCTCGCCGTCCTCGACCCGGACGTGGTGGCCCGCGCGGACGGCGGCACGCTCCGCCCCGGCCTGGTCCGCCGCGGCGCGGCCGACGTCGCCTCCCAGGCGATCACCTTCGCCCGCTTCGCGCAGGACGGCCGCGCGGTGCTGATCAACGGCGCGCCCGGCGTGCTCTCGCTCGCCGACGGCAAGCCGCTCTCGCTCATGGCGTTCACCGTCCACGGCGGCCGGATCGTCGCGATGGACTTCCTCACCGACCCCGACCGCCTGGCGCGGCTGGACCTGGCGGCCCTCCTGGACGGCTGAGGCGAGCGGCCCACCGGCCCGGACGGAGGGGTTCGCGGATCCCGCCCCCTCCGTCCGGGCCGCGCTGTACTGTGTGGACCGCCGGGCTCGCGCGGTGGCAACGCAGAGGAGTCGCAAGGTGATTGACGAGGTGTTGGCGGCGGCGTCGACGGTGGCCGGCCTGGCCGCGGGCGGGGTCGTGCAGGCCGCCGGGACGGACCTGTGGACCGGGTTCAGGACCCGGATGGGGGCGGTGTTCGGGCGGCGCGGAGCCGGAGCCGGGCAGGCGGCCCTGGAACGGCTGGACGAGACCGCGGCCGCCCTGGCACGGGCCTCGGGCCCCGGGGGAGACCTGGAGCGGGTCCGCGAGGCGGAGCGGGCGCACTGGAACAACCGGGTCCTGGTGCTGCTGGCCGGGCTCCCGGAGGAGGACCTCCCCAAGGCCATGCGGGAGCTGCGCGGGGCGGCGGAGTCGGTGCGGCGGCCGCACGCCGGGCCCTCCGCGGGGACCGGCGGGCTGGCGGTCACCGGCGACGTGAGCATCCGCGCCGACCACGGAACGGCGGTCGGCGTCGTCAACGGCGGGGTGCACCTGACCTCCCCTCGGCAGCCGGGTCCGGCCCAGGGCTGACCGAATCCGGCATCGGGGCGGGAGCCCGGGGTGCCGCCGCGCCCTTCGTGTCGGTCGCCCACGCCGACACGGTCCTCCACCAAACCGTGGTCCACCGGCCCGCGGCCGGGGAGCCGCTCGACCGCTCGCGCCCGCTCGGCCCCATCCCCGACCGGCTGAGGCACTTCCAGCCGCGCACGGCCCTCGACCTCGCCGGTGCCGCCGCTCCCGGCGGCACCGTGCTGCTGACCGGTCCGGCCGGGGTCGGCAAGACGCACCTCGCCGCCGACTACGCCCGTCGCCGGCTGGAGGCCCGTGAGGTGGACGTGGTGGTCTGGGTCAACGCCGGCAGCCGGGACGCCGTCGTCTCCGGCTACGCCCGCGCCGCACGACGGTTGGCCGGCGCGGATCCCGGGGACCCGGGCGCGGCCGCGGAGGAGTTCCGGGACTGGCTGGAGACCACCGACGAGCGCTGGCTGGTGGTCCTCGACGACCTGAAGTCCCCGGGGGACCTGCGCGGGCTCTGGCCGCCGCCGAACCCGGCGGGCCTGGCGGTGATCACGACCTGGCGCAACGAGGACGCGCTGCGCGGCCACGCCGGCACCTTCGTCGAGCACCCGCTCGACGCCTTCACCGCGTCCGAGGCCACGGCCTACCTGAGCGCGGTGCTCGCCGCGGCGGGCCGCCGGGACGAACCCGGCCCGATCGGCGCGCTCGCCGCGGACCTGGGCCGGCTGCCACTGGCGCTCTCCCAGGCGGCGGCCTACCTGATCGACCGCGACCTCGGCTGCGAGGCCTACCGCGAGCGGCTGGCGGACCGCCGCCGGACGCTGGCCGAGGTCATGCCCGAGGAGGGCTCGCTGCCGGACCAGCAGGCGGCGACGGTGTCGGCCGCGTGGTCGCTGTCCGTCGACCTGGCCGACCGGCTCAACCCGGTGGGCCTCGCCCGCCCGATGCTGCAGCTGATCAGCTGGCTCGACCCCGACAACGTGCCGGCCGAGGTGCTCACCGGCGAGGCCGTGCTGGACCACCTGACCCGGCACCGGGAGGCCGGCCCGCCGGCCGGGGCCGACCCGGACCACGGTCACCCGGAGCGGCCGCCCGTCACCGCGGAGACGGCCCGCGAGGCGCTGACCTGTCTGCGCCGGCTCAGCCTGATCGACCGGTCCGGGGGCGCCGCCGGGCACGGGGTCCGGGTGCACGGGCTGATCCAGCGGGCGGTCCGGGAACGGATGACCGCACCCGAGCGCGACGCGGCGGTACGGACCCTCGCGGCGGCGGTGACCGGGGCGTGGGGCGGCCGGCGCAAGCTGTCCGAGGCCGACGAGCAGGGGCTGCGCGCGAACGCCGGGGCGCTGGCGGACAACGCCGGGCCGCGGCTGTGGACCGCCGGCGCCCACCCGGTGGTCTTCCGGGCGGGGCAGAGCCTCAAGCGGGCGAAACTCCTCGTACCGGCGCTGGCCCACTGGGAGCGCGTGCGGGAGCAGGCCGCGCGGTGGCTCGGACCGGACCACGAGGACACCCTGCTGGCCACCGCCACCGTCATCACCCTCCGTGGCGAGACCGGCGACTGGAACCACGCGCTCGTCGCCGGTGAGCGCCTGCTCGCCCGCTGCCGGCGGGTGGTCGGACCGGACCACGCGCGGTCCGTCGACCTCGGCAACCGCCTGGTCGAGTGGTGGGCCCGGGCCGGCGACCCGGTCGCCGCGCTGGTCAGGGCCGAACGGCTGCGCGCCGAACGCACGCTCCTGCTCGGCCCCGCGCACCCCGCCACCATCGGCGCCCTCGAACTGGTGGCCGTCCGGCGGATCGCACGGGGCGACCGGGCGGGTGCGCTGTCGGCCGCCGAGGCCCTGTACGGCGAACGCCGGGACGTCCTCGGGCCGGACCACGCGGCCACGCTGGCCGCGCTGCGCCAGCTGGCGCACTACCGGGAACAGGCCGGCGACCCGCACGGCGCGCTGGAGGCCGCCGAGTACCTGCACGCCGAGCGGCGGCGCGTCCGCGGCGCCGACCACACCGAGACCATGGCCGCCCTCGACCTGGTCGCACACCTCCGGCAGGCGACCGGCGACCCGGACGGCGCCCTGGCCGCCGCGCGGCAGGCGGCCGCCGAGCGCAGCCGGGTGCACGGCGCCGACCACCCCGGGACGCGGGCGGCGCTCCAGCAGCTCGCCGTCCGCGTGCGGGCCGCGGGCGGCGGCCCGGGACTCGCGGACGACGCCGACCGGCGGCTCGCCGAGTGCCTGCGACGGCTCGGCCCCGATCACCCGGACACCCTCACGGCCCGCCGCCAGGCGGCCGACTGGAAGGGCGCGGCGGGCGACCCGGCCGGAGCGGCGGCCGCCGTCGAGGAGGCGCTCGCCGAGCACCTGCGGGTGCTGGGGCCGGACCATCCCGAGACGCTGGTGACGCTCGGCCGGGTGGTGCACTGGCGGGCGGGCGACGGCGACCGGAAGGGCGCGCTCGACGCGGCCGAGGAGCACCTCGCCGGCTGCCGGAGGGTGCTCGGCCCGGAACACCCCGACACCCTCCGGGCCCAGGCCGGCCTGGTCGACCGCCGGGCGCAGGCGGGCGACCTGGCCGGCGCGGTGCGGGTGGCGGAGGACCTGCACGCCCACTGGCTGAGCCGGCTCGGCCCCGACGAGCTCCGGACCATCGCGGCCCGGCAGCAGGTGGTGTTCCGGCGCGCCGAGGCGGGCGACCGCCTCGGCGCGCTCGCCGCCGCCGAGCAGGTGCTCGACGACTGCCGGCGGGTGCTGGGGCCGGAGCACCCCGGGACGTACGAGGCCCGCGCGGTGGTGGTCCGCCGGCGCCGGGACGCGGCGGGGGAGACGCCGGCCGTCGTGGCCGCCCGGAAGGACCTCGCCGACTGCCTGGAGCGGCACGGCCCCGACCACCGCGACACCTTCGCCGCCCGGATGCGGCTGCTCCGGGCCCGGGCCTCCGCGGGACGGCGCTCGACGGCCCTGGCGAAGGCGTCGGCGCTGTTGACGGACCGGCGGCGGGTGCTCGGGGAGGACGACCGGGACACCCTCTCCTCCCGTCACGAGGTCATCCGCTGGCGCGCCTACGCGGGCGCCCGGCAGAAGGCCCTGACGGAGGCGTTGGCGCTGCTGGCGGACCGGCGGCGGGTGCTCGGCGACGAGGACCGGGACACCTTCTACTCCCGCCAGCTGGTCGCCGACCGGCGCGCGGGTGCGGCCGATCCGGTCGGGGCGCTGGCGGAGGCGCGGCTGCTGCTGGCCGCCCGGCGGCGGCTGTTCGGGGAGGAGGACCGGGACACCCTCGCGTCCCGGCGCCACGTCGTCCAGTGCCTGGAACAGCTCGGCGACCACGCCGGGGCGCTCGCCCTCGCCGAGTCGCTGCCGGCCGATCACGCGCGGGTCTTCGGCCCGGTCGCGCCGCGGACGGTGAAGGCCTGCCGGGGGGTGGCGCACCTGCGGCAGGCCGTCGGCGACCACGCCGGCGCGCTCGCCCTGCTCCACGACCTGTACCTGGTGCACGCGCGCGAGCTCGGTCCGGACCACGAGGCCACCCTGGAGGCGCGCCTGCGCGTGGTCGGCGTGATGACGCGGGCCACCGGCGACCCGGCCGGCGCGCTGGCCGTCGCCCGGGAGGTGCTGGCCGATCACCGGCGGGTGCTCGGCCCGGACCACCCCGCCACGCTCACCGCCCACCGGCGCGTGATCGGCCAGCTCACGGCGGCCGGCGACCAGGCAGCCGCGCTCGCGGAGGCCGAGGCGGCGCTGGCGGAGCGCCTGCGCGTCATGGGCCCGAACGATCCGGACACCCACCTCTGCCGGCGGACGGTCGCGGGCTGCCGCAGGGCGGTCGAGGAGCGGCGGCGCGGTCCGGCGACCGTTGAGGGTCCCCCGTCGGGGCCGACCGCCGACGGGCGGGCGGCACCGTCCTGGCCGTTCGAGGAAGCCACCGCGCGGATCGCCCGGGCCGCCGAGGAGGTCCGCGGCCTGCTGATCCGGACGGCCCGGGCCGGGACCGTCATCACCTGGGACGCCGTCCAGCGGACAGCCGGCCTCGCCGCCGCACCGGACGGCCTGGACGGCGCGGCGGTGCTGGCCGCGGTGGACCGGACGACCCCGGCGGCGGAACCGCTGCTGTCCGCGCTGGTGGTGGACCGTCACCGGGCGATGCACCCGTTCCACCTCCGGGCCGCCGCCCGCCTCGGACGGGAGCTCCCGTCCGACGAGGTCGAGCGGCGCCTGCACTGGCAGCGGGCCGTCCTGCGGCTCCACGCGCTCTGGTCCGGGCGCTGACGCGGACCGGGCCGGTCCCGTAGGTTGATCATGTGGGAGGGGCTTTCCCGGCCGGCCGCCGGCCGCGGGGCGGGTGCTCGGGACGGGTGCTCGGGCCGGAGGCTCGGCACGGGGGCTCGGAACGGGGAGCGAAAAAAGATCCGGGAAAAGTCGTCGGGCGATGTAGAGCGCCGTGCCGCCGCTCCGACTGAAGGGTGACAGCGCGCCGACGGGGCGCGCGAGAACGGGAGGACACCCGGGATGAAGTACGTCGCGATGATCTACGGCAACCAGGCCAAGTGGGACGCGTTCCCGGCCGAGGCCTGGCCCGAGGCGATCGCCAAGCAGGACGCGTTCAACAGGAAGTACCGCGAGAGCGGCGAGCTGATCGGCGCCTACGGCCTGGCCGACGCGGCCGCCGCCCAGCTGGTGCGTCGGCAGGACGGCCTCCCGGCGGTCACCGACGGCCCGTACCTGGAGACCAAGGAGTACCTCGCCAGCTTCTACCTGCTGGACTGCGAGAGCCTGGAGCGCGCCCAGCGGATCGCCGCCGACATGCCGTTCGCGGACGTCGAGCCGGTCGAGCTCTGGCCGATCCTGCACGAAGCCGCGGCGGACGTGTGACCGGCCTCCCCCGCCCCGCCGAGGACCTGCTGCGCGAGCTGGCGCCGCAGGTCCTCGGCGCGCTCGTCCGCCGGTACGGTGCCTTCGACGCCTGCGAGGACGCCGTGCAGGAGGCCCTGCTCGCCGCCGCCCTCCAGTGGCCCGGCGCCGGTGTGCCGGAGAACCCGCGCGGCTGGCTGCTCACCGTCGCCTCCCGCCGCCTGGTCGACCAGGTGCGCAGCGAGACCGCCCGCCGCCGCCGCGAGGACGCCCTCGCCCTGGCCACCCCGCAGTCCGCGCTGCTCGGCCACGCCGCCGACACCCGGCCGGACGCCGACCGGGACGACTCGCTGGCCCTGCTCTTCCTCTGCTGCCACCCCGCGCTCTCCGCGCCCAGCCGGATCGCGCTCACCCTGCGCGCGGTCGGCGGCCTGAGCACCGCGCAGATCGCCGCCGCGTTCCTGGTGCCCGAGGCGACGATGGCCCAGCGGATCAGCCGGGCCAAGCAGACGGTCAAGGGCCTGGGGCTGGGGCCCGCCCCCGAGGGCGCGGAGCGCGCCGAGCGGCTGGCCGAGGTCCGCCAGGTGCTCTACCTGGTCTTCAACGAGGGCTACACGGCGAGCGGGGGCGACGGACTGACCGCGCCGGAGCTGGCCACCGAGGCGATCCGGCTCACCCGGCTGCTGCACCGGCTGGTCCCCGAGGACGCCGAGACGGCCGGCCTGCTCGCCCTGATGCTGCTCACCGACGCCCGCCGCCCGGCCCGCACCGGCCCCGGCGGGGAGCTGGTGCCGCTCGCCGACCAGGACCGGCGGCGCTGGGACGCCCGGCTGGTGGCGGAGGGCGTGGAGCTGATCAGCCGTACCCTGCCGCGCGGCCGGGTCGGCCCGTACCAGTTGCAGGCGGCGATCGCGGCCGTGCACGACGAGGCCGGGTCGACGGAGGACACGGACTGGCCGCAGATCCTCGCCCTGTACGAGCTGCTGGAGCGGTTCGGCCCGAACCCGGTGGTGACCCTGAACCGCGCGGTCGCGGTCGCCGAGGTGCACGGCCCGGCCGCCGGCCTGGAGCTGCTGGCCACGCTGGACGGCGACAAGGGCGTGGCGCGCAATCACCGGCTGCTCGCCACCCGGGCCCACCTGCTGGAGCTGCTCGGCGACCGGCCCGGTGCGGTCGAGGCCTACCGGGAGGCGGCCCGTCGCACCACCAGCGCGCCCGAGCGGCGACACCTGACGGAACGCGCACGGCGGTGGGAGGCCACGCGATGAGGTACGTGGTCCGGGACGGGGTGCGGCTCGCCTGCCGCGACTCGGGAGGTCCGGGCACACCGCTCGTGCTGCTGCACGGGCTGGCCGGCCACGCGGGGGAGTGGGACGCCGTCGCCGGGGCCCTGAGCGCCCGGCACCGCGTCGTCGCCGTCGACCAGCGCGGCCACGGCGCCAGCGAACGGCACCCGCGGGACGTCTCCCGCGCCGCGTACGTGGCGGACGTGGTCGCCGTGATCGAGCAACTCGGCCTGGACCGCCCGGTCCTGGTCGGCCAGTCCTACGGCGGCCACGCGGCGATGCTGACCGCCGCCGCGCACCCCGCGCTGGTGAGCCGCCTGGTCCTGGTCGAGGCCGGTCCCGCCGGCTCGGACCCGGAGACGCTGGCCGGGATCGCCGGCTGGTTCGACGGCTGGCCGACGCCGTTCCCGACGCGCGCGGCCGCCGTCGAGTTCCTGGGCGGCGGCCCGGTCGGCGAAGGCTGGGCGGCCGGCCTGGAGGAACGCGACGGCGGCTGGTGGCCGCGCTTCGACAAGCGGGTGATGGTCGAGTCCCTGACCGAGAACGCCCACCGCTCCTGGTGGGAGGAGTGGGCGCGGATCAGCTGTCCGACCCTGGCGGTGCTGGGACAGTCCGGCATCATCGGCGCCGAGCAGATCGACCGGATGCTCGCCGCCGGCGCGGAGACGGTGGCGGTCAGCGTCCCCGGCACCGGGCACGACCTCCACCTCGAACGCCCGGCGGAGCTGGCCCGGCTGATCGGCGCGTTCGTCCGGTAGCGCCACGGGCCCCCGGGCGGTCACCTCCGGCCGGGTGGGTGGGCGGTGCCGCCCGGCAGGGTGACACGGCGGTGTGGCTGGCATGTGCGCGCCGATGCCGCCCGCATCGTGTGGGTGCCACGTCAGCGAGAGGAGCACCCCCATGCCCTGCCCGGAACACCGCCTGAGACCCCTGGGATCCCGCCCGGCCCTGCGCGGCACCCTGCTCGTCGTGGTCGCGCTGCTGGCCGCCCTGCTGCTCCCCGGCGGCTGGCACGGCGCCCACGCGGCCACCGGCGGAAAGGGCAGGGACATCCGGCCCGGGGTGCCGGGCACCGCCCTCGCCTGGGGCAACAACCGGGGTGCTTCGCTCGGCGACGGCGCCACCGTCGACCACAGCACCACCCCCGGACGGGTCTGCGGTGGTGCCCCGTGCACCGGCCCGCTCCAGGACGTCGTCAGCATCTCGTCCGGCGGCTTCCACACGCTGGCACTGCGCTCCGACGGGACCGTGCTCGCCTGGGGCGAGAACGGCGTCGGCCAACTCGGCGACGGGACGACCTCCACCCGGACCACCCCGGTACCCGTCTGCGCCCCCGGCGCCACCGCGCCCTGCAGCAGCTTCCTGACCGACGTCGTCGCGGTCTCCGCGGGCGCGGCCCACAGCCTGGCGCTGCGCGCGGACGGCACCGTGCTCTCCTGGGGGTACAACTCCTACGGCCAGCTCGGCAACGGCACCACGACGGACAGCCCCGTGCCCGTCGAGGCCGACCTCGGCACCGCGGTCGCCATCGCGGCCGGCGGCTACCACAGCCTGGCGGTGACCACCAGCGGCGTCGTGCTCAGCTGGGGCTACAACTCCAACGGTCAGCTCGGGACCGGCAGCAACAACAACGCCTCCGTTCCGCAACCCGTCTGCACCCCGGTCCTCTGCGACAACTACGTCCAGAACGCCGCCGCCGTCGCCGCCGGCTCCTTCCACAGCCTGGTGCTGAACCAGGACGGCACCGTCCTGTCGTTCGGCGCGAACGGCTACGGGCAGCTCGGGGACGGCACCACCACCGACCGGAACATCCCCGTGCAGGTCTGCGACGTGGGAGGCTGCGGCACGCCGCTGAGCGGCATCACCGCGCTCGACGCCGGTTATGCCCACAGCCTGGCCCTGCGCTCCGGCGGGTTCGTCCGCGCCTGGGGCCTCAACTCCCAGGGCCAGCTGGGCGACGGCACCAATACGAACAGCCCGTTGCCGGTACGGGTCTGCGCCGTCGGCGTGACGACGCCGTGCGGCACCTTCCTGAGCGGCATCTCCGCCGTCGCCGCGGGCGACTTCCACAGCCTGGCGCTGCGCACCGACGGCGGGGTCAGCGCCTGGGGAGAGAACGCCTCCTTCGGTGCGCTCGGGGACGGCACCACCACCAACCGGAACAAGCCCGTACGCGTCTGCGCCGTCGGCCAGACCGCGCCCTGCAGCCGACTCCTCGACGGGGTCACCGCCATCGACGGTGGCAACACCTTCAGCACGGCGATCACCCAGCCGCTCGCCGACCTGGCCGTCTCGGTCAGCGCCAGCCCGGAGCCCGTGGCCAACGGAGCCAACCTGACCTATACGGTCACCGTGCGCAACAGCGGCCCGACGGCGGCCGAGAACGTCACCTTGACGGACACCGTGCCCGCCAACGCCCGCTTCGTCAGCGCCACTCCGGGCGCGGGTAGCTGCACCACCCCGCCGGCCGGGTCCACCGACACCGTGAAGTGCTCACTCGGCACCGTCGCGAGTGGTGCGAGCGTCAGCACGACGATCGTCGTCAAGGCCGTGGCCGGCAGTGGCAGCACCATCACCACCACTGCCAGGGCGGCCGGCAGCACCCCCGACCCCGATCCCGACAACAACACCGCGACCATCACGACCCCGGTGAGCTGACAGAACGGAAGGGCGGTGCCACCGGCGTGGGGGCACCGCCCTTCTGCTGTGTCAGACGTCGCCGAACTCGCCGCCACGGACGGCGGTGACGAACGCCTGCCAGGCGTCGGGGGAGAAGGCGAGAGCCGGGCCGTGGGGGTCCTTGGAGTCGCGGACCCGGCCGGGACGGGCGTCGTCCACCTCGACGCAGGAGCCGTTGTTGCCGCCGCTGTAGCTGCTCTTCCGCCACTGGCCGGGCTGCTGGTCAGTCTTGCGCATGATCGTGTTCCTCCGCCGCCGACAGGATCAGGGCCAGGGACGCCTCCGGCGACAACGCGACGGCCCGCACCAGATCGTAGGACTCGCGACATCTGGCCAACAACAGAGAATCATCAATGAGTTGACCTGCGTGCGGACCTTCGGTATAAGCGAGCGGCGGTGCATCGACGAAGGTCATCAGGGACAACATGCCTTCGAGAAGTGCATGTGCCCTGTCGAAGGTGGCGACCTGAACGATTACGCGTCGACGCGAGATCAAATCCGCAATGTGCCGAAGCTGCGATGACATGATCTTGTGGGTGCCGGTCGTCCGGCGGAGTACGGCCTCGTCCAGGATGTACCACAACTTGGGTCCTGTGGGATCGCTGACGAGCCGGGTCCGTTCCATCCGTGCAGCAATGCGTTCCGTCAGCTCTTCCTCGGTGAGCCTCGGCTGAGCGCTCAGGAAGATCGCTCTCGCGTATTCCGGAGTCTGGAGCAGTCCGGGCACCACCAGTGCCGCATATTCGTCGATGGCGATCGCGCGCTTCTCGTATTCGGCCGCTTCTTTGAAGTAGTCGGCGAACCGTGAGTAGTCCAGCAACTCGTGAATCCGCTCCAACACGCCGCCGGTTGTGAGGGCCTTGTCGATCCGGACAGAGAGGTCGAGTTGTGGCACGCGGGTCGCGTTCTCAAGCTGCCCGATGTACGTACCGGACACGAACGTCAGTGCCCCCAGCTTCTCCTGGGACATCTTCGGCTCGTGCGCCTCGCGCAGTCGTCGCAGCTCGGAGCCGTAGTAGACCCGGGGTGACTTCCCCGACGGGAGGCGGTCGGGAGTGGCCATCGAGAACCTTCCCTGAACAATCGACATGCTGCTACCGAATGACTTCACAGCGTAGCCATCCCGTCCGATCCTGGTTGAGTAATCCCGCAATCACGACAGGAATCGCAATGTCCGCCATGCTCCGCAGAATCACGGCCGACGACCGCAGCGAGGCGGCCTCCGTCCTGGACGACCTCAAGGTCGCCCTCGCCGCCGCCGGCACCGAACTCCCCTCCATCGGCATCGACTGGAACTGCGCCTCCGCCACGGGGGTCGTCCTCATCGACCTCGGCGCCGCACCGACCTCCGTCGTCGTCAAGCTCATCGACGTCATCCGTGACGGCGTCCGCGCCCGTCGTGAGCAGGTGCAGCCCTGGTATCCCTCGGTCGGCCAGGCCGTCACCCTCGACTCGCCCGTCGGCGCCCCGCTTCCGGCTCAAGTCGTGGCCGCCACCCGCCGGTTGGTGACCATCCGCCTCGACGCCCGCTGAGAGACCGCGCCATGAACAATCCGCCCCGCACGCCCGTCCCCGGCGATCTCCTCCACGACCGCCGCACCCGCCGCACCGGCGTCTACATGGACACCATCGGCCGGCACGTCTACCTCCGCCCGGTCGGCGGCGGCGTCGAGTGGACGACGCACCCCGAGCACCTCGCCGCGCCCCCGAACTCCCCTGCCCGGCAAGCGTCGTGAACCGCCCGCCCCGCATGCTGCTCGTCGCCGCCTCGGCCGCCTCCGTGGCGGCCGGCTCGGCCCTCGCCACCCTCGTCGCGTACCCGCTCCGCCGCCACGACGCCGGTGCCGCCAGCCTGCTCTTCCTCCTGGTCCTCTGTGCGGGCACCCTCCTCGTCAACTCCGCCATCGGCCGGGTACTTCAGTGCCGATGGCAGCGCTCGGCCCGGCGTCCCCGGACGCCGCCGACCGAAGTTGAGGCGTCAGGGCTTCCGGGGTGACGGGGCCGCAGCCCGCGCGGCTGCGGCCCCGCCCCGCTCGGGAGTGCGGGCGCTACGCCGCTCCGCTCTCCAGCAGCCGCTTCAGCGTCTGCTCGTTCTTCGGCATCTCCTTCTTCGCCATCGGCTTCACCACCAGCGGCACGAGCACGTGGCCGAGCCCGTGCGGCTCGAAGTCGAGCGAGAGCGTGACGCGCGACCGTTCGCCGTCACCGAGCGGTTCGACGGTGCCCCGCACGTCGCCGCGCACCGGGCCGTCGATGCCGTGCAGTCGCCAGCTGCGGGGCGGGTCGAACTCGGTGACCTCCGAGGTCATCGCCATCTCCCGGCCCCGGACCTTCCGGGTCACCCGTACGCGGGAGCCGACGTGCATCGGCGCGTCGTCCAGTGCCTTGGCGGAGACCGCGCTCTCCTGCCATTCGGGCAGGTGGGAGGCGTCGGTCAGGTACGAGAAGACCTCCTCGGGCCGGCGCGCGACGTCGATGCTTTCCTTGATCGCGGACATTGCTGCCCCCTTTCGCGGTGCCATCACCTGAATGGTCCCACCGCCCGGGCCCGGCGGCCCCTCCCGCGCGGGGGGGGGCCCGCCGCCCGGGGGCGCCGGGGGGGGGGGGGGGGGTTTAAAAAAAAACGAGCCCCCCACAGCAAATCGTT